>JADFKH010000176.1 GCA_022565025.1 Pseudomonadota bacterium | reverse complement strand
TCTTTGACGAGACGTAGAAGCTGCCAGAAGAGATAGCACTCCAGTGCAAAGGGCATGAAGCCAAGGTAGCCGACCAACGGCATCTCGAACACTTTCCAGAAATTGAAGAGCGGTACCGCATAAATCCACTTCGCGCCTGACCAGTAGTTCCAGAATTCCCACAGCACTCCGCACAGCAGCCCCGCCAACATGAGCCGCAGAAGACGCGCATAGGAACCCTTGGCTGCCTGGCCCAGCAACGAAGCAACACGGTCACGCCGGTAGATCAGCGGATCGAGGATGAAAACGACCCCCACCCACAGGAGTGGGAAACAGTACTGCGGCAGCAGTACGACCAGTGTCAACATCAGCAGCCCGGCCATCACACAGCCGTTCAGCAACCGTGGGGAAACCCGGATCACCGGTCCGGGCACGCGCCGGGCGAGTCCCAGGTTGCCGAGCAGCGTATCCACCTCGAGGATCGCCGGCAGCACGGTGGCGAAGGAGGCCGCGTAAGCTAGCCAGCGCAACCAGGTCAGTTCAATCACGCCAACGTATAACCAATTGTGTAGCCGGAAATTCCAGATTTCGAAGAACAGCCACACGATAAGGGAACAGCCGGTCACCCACGCCAGTTGGCGGCTCGCGCCAAGAATCAGTGAATTGCCGGCGCGCCGGGCATTGATGGCCCCGATGACCGGAATGAAGGTCCACCACGCAAACAGGTAAAAGTAGGTTTGAAAGGGTTCCACGCCCATTAACATCAGGACGAAGAAGACCACGTGCAGGGCAACACCCAGTCCGATGAACAGTAGTGCTCGTCGCATTGTAAAGCGTGTCGAGGTCAAAAAGGCTTAGCCTCCGATTCACCAGAAATTAAATCAGGCGTCATTTTGGGAGTGTTAGAAATTCTGTGTCAATCCTTTAATCTATCTAAAAGAGGATTACACGATGACAGAGAAATTCGATTTTGAACAGGCCCTGGAAGTGCTAAAGGCCGGCCAGCCCTGACTGGATCAGGCAGGATTAATGAAACGGTGTTCCCCTTGCGCCGTGGCCCCCAGTTTCCGCGCTGGTTTTTTTCTGGAGGTAGAGGCTAAAGAGCGGCAATTAGCAACCCTGAATAAAGGCGCATCCCGTGGTGGAAATATTGCCACTACGGGGAAGTCTACAAGATGAATCAGGGTAGAATTCAGTCCTGGGCATTCAAATAAGGCCAGATTGCGCGGCGCTCTGGCTGAAGACCTGATTTGAATAACCGTTCAATACCCTGGGGTTTCTGGCAATAAAGCGTTTGATATAGTCACTCCGTTCCGTTTCCTGTGATACTGGACACAGCTGATCGGTGTGCATGGCTATCTGATCAACATCGTCGATGTTCAGTTTCTTGTGTTGATGGGGAATAAAACGGACGCTTTGGACACTTTGCAAGCGGCCGCTGATCGTGGTTGGGGTGATGCCTGGCGACGGAACATCAGCAATGAGAATCTCGCTTCCTTAAGGAGCGATTCGCGGTTTCGGGCGATCATCGCACAGCTTGATGCCTGCATGCCCACGCAACTGGAGGCGATCCAGGCGCTGCCCTACATGGGTGAGTTCGATCTGGGTTGACAGGGCATTTAACCTGGAGCTTCGGCTTGCCAATCAGCAATGGGCATAACACCATCAGGTGTTAGCCTTTTACCGACCATCTGGATTTGGATATGGCATTTCTAAACCTGCAAATCGATACCAATGACCTGCCCCGGGCAGCCGATCTCGAGATGGAGCCGATGGCTCCGGCCTACGAGCGTGAAGTCTTGACCCAGCAACTCATCGTGTGGGGGATCGTGTTTCTTACCTCAATCATTCTTTACCTGGTAGGGGACAAGCCAGAGATGCTGAAGCATTTTCTCGCACTGCTGCCATTGGCGGCACTGCTTCTTGCAATGCTAATTATCCCGCTGAGGATCAAGCAGGTTAGGGTCAAGGCGATCGCACTACGCGAACATGATATTGCTTACCGTTCAGGCCTGTTCTTTCGCAAGACGGTGATGCTGGCTTTCAATCGTGTTCAGCACATCGAAGTAACAGTCGGGCCGCTGCAACGCAGGTTCGGCCTGGCCTCCCTGAAATTCTTCACCGCCGGCGGGAGCGCTGTCGATCTTAAAGTCGATGGCTTGATGCGCGAGCGAGCCGAGCAACTCCGGGCGTACATTCTCGACCGTAGCGGAAGTCGTGGCGAGCGCTGACCCCCGCCTGCATTGGCAGCGAACTTCACCCCTGGCCGTGGTGTTTTTCATCACGCGCTTCGCCCGCCAGTTTGTCATGAATGCCTTGCCGGCCATGGTGCTGCTGCTGGGGTTGGCCGCTGCTAGCGATCTCCAGTGGCCCTCGATTCTAGCGGGGGTTCTCGTTGTGGTCGCAGTCGGAGTCAGCGCTTCAGTCCTCAGTTATCTTCGGTTTCGATTTTGCATCACCGATGACGCGGTTCTGGTGCGCAGCGGTGTGGTGCACAGGGAAGAACTGATCGTCGAGTTCGACCGGATTCAAAACATCACGATTAAAGAGCCGTTCTACATGCGGCCTTTCGGGCTTGCCTTGCTAAGCATTGATACGGCCGGCAGCGTCAAAAAGGAAATAACCCTGGGCGGCATAGCCAAGCCGCTTGCCCTGACGTTGCGCAATACCATTCTTTCCGGAGAACAGCCATTAACAACAGATGATATCGAAGAACCTGTCTTTGCAACCGAGCCAACGCTTCTGCTGGCCCGAAGCCGGCGCGATATCGTGATTTACGGTCTGACCGTTAACTTTTTCTTATGGGTCGTAGTCGCTTTTGGTGCCGTGTTTAGTACCGAAATCTCGCAGACGTTTTTGCACAGGCTGGCCAGCCGCTTTAAACTCGATGTTCTCCTGACAACAGCTCAAAGCGATGACAGTGCGATTGTTGGCATGCTGGTGATCATCGGGCTGACTCTCGCCGCTTTGTTACTGCTGCCGCTGATTTCGGTGATCGGCGCCCTGCTTCGCCACTACGGTTACCGGCTGACGGTCGACGCAGAGACCTACCGTAAGAACAGCGGTCTTTTGAGCCGCCACGACGAATCGATGAAACGGCACAAGATCCAGGCGGTGGTCTGGAAACAGAATTTCGTCGCCCGCTGGTTCGGACGAATCAACATTCAATTACGCGTCGCCAGCGCTGGATCAGGCATGGATAGTGGTCAATTGCAGATCGGCTCCAAATCCACCTTCCTGGTACCTGCCCTCCATCCTGCTGAGGCCATTGATTTGACGGCCGAATTCCTGCCGGGCTGCCAGAGCGATCAAGTCCCATTTTCTTCGGTGGATCGGCGACGTTACACCTTGAAAACTCTTGGCCGGGATTGGCTCCCGTTCATCTTGGGTGCATGCATCTTGCCGACCATTCTGGTCAGCTGGAAGTTTGCGCTGGCGGTGCCAGTCGCAATGGGCTTTGCGTGGCTAATCGTTCACCAGTGTTGGAGAAAACTTGGATGGGGCGTGGTGGGAGAATACGGTTTCGTACGGACCGGATTCATCGGCACAATGATTACAGTATTCCCGCTCTTCAAGGTGCAACGGATCGACATTTGCCAAACACCGTTTCAACATCGGGCCGGCCTCGCGAATTTGACCATCCACCTGGCCTCACACTCCCTCACGGTGCCATACATGCGCATGCAAGACGCCGGGAGATTCCGCAACCTGGCGCTTTACTACGTGGAATCCACCGACCGTCCCTGGTACTGAACCGAACACCGCAGTGTGCCGTGACTGGCCTCTCTTGTAGCAGCCGCGCCGCCCACCAGAACGGCGGGCACAATAACAGATGCCGGTTCAATGGTAAGTGTTTGTTTTTTATGTCTGCTCTTACATCGGAACCCAGGGGCAGGCCTTTGCTGTTTGTGTAACGAATCTTCTCAACTTGCATGCATGGCACATTCCCATCAAACAATTCTCGATAAGCTTTACGCCGGACTTCATCGTTGTTGCCACGTTGTGTGACATGTTGTGGCATCCCAGGAATATTATGGCGTCGAGGTCTTGGCAAGGACAACAATCAAAGTGAACCTCACCTGAGCATGACAAATACGGTTTGCTTCTGATATGGCGTTTTTCCTAAAGTCTGGTCAGAAATTGGATCCGACCCCATTAACCGGGACACCCACAAGCATTTTCGAACAAAAAGGTGATGGATTGATGTTGCTTCTAACCACAGAGTTGATTGAGCATGTTTTCTATTGCAGCAAGCAGCGCTACTTAGCTCGCACCGAAAAATGGTATATATGTGAGATTGCATACTATAGTTAGTACAGATACCGGGAGGAGACGCAGTCGAGCTTGACCCATGCCTTCAACTCTCTCATGGATTGATTACGACAGCGAAGCCCAGCAGCGCGCCAAGCGCATACTTACGTTGTTCAAAGAACGCGATACTCGTGACGAGTTGGGGTTTGGCCCCATTCGTGATGCTATTTCAGATATTTTGTTTCCTGGTACAAGTACTATTCATACACGCCTGCGCTATATGTTATTCATTCCCTGGGCCTATACCGAGTTTGAGAGGAAGGGAGTGTCTTCCAATAAGATTCGCGAGCACTCGCGATGGCTTCAACTTAAGCTGGCAGAGTCACTGAAGCACAATTCGCCGGATGAACTCGGCATCATCGGCGGTGAAGTCGGCGACAAGCTAAAAACATTACCCAGTGCGATTTACTGGGCCGGCCTGGGTCGTTGGGGCATACGTGTGTATCCCGGCACAGAGGGCCAATATCAGCGCGCTCTGGATGACATCTACCATCGGCGTAAAAAAACCAGGGCGAGTCTGTCGGCAGCCGTCGAGCACGGCGATGATGTCGGAGGCCTTTGGGAAATCGGGGCGTATAGTTTTCACCCGGGTCTTCCCGATGTGCCCGTCAATTTTCCCCATGATGAGTCGTTCAAGCTGACGAAGCCGGAAGCGAGGTATTTGCAGGAGCGGATACGCCAAACGTGCAGTGACTCCTTGCTCTGCGATTTGATGGCGAACCCAGTAGAAGTTTCTGCTGATGCACCATGGGAGCACCCACATCTAGCCGAATTTCGGCCCGAACACAGGGATTTGCTCTGGCACGGTCGTCATTTCTCGACCATCGTGTATGGTGCCGCGGTTCTTTACAACCAAATGCTGGCGGAAAAGCGCGGCGATGAGAGGCTGCTCGCGCAGCATCGTGAATCGGGTCGAGCCTGGTTGAACGAGCTCGATGGGCAGCTCAGTGAAGTCCAGCGATGGGCCAGCGATCTGCCGGTGTTTTGGCGAGCGGTCGAGGGTCGCGGCCACGATATCGGGGCTCGAACTATATTGTTCGTAGAGCAGTGGATTGCTCTACTCTTGCAGTTTGGCGACAGCATCTTCGATCAACCCGTGGCTAGGAAATTGGTCCGGGAGCGCGAAATCGAGAAAAAACGCCGCAATTCCCGGTTCACGAACCCGCGCGTGTTAGATCAATGGGGCGGCAGCTCAGGACTGGTCCGCATGATCTACCGGTGGCAAATTGTTCAATCTTATATAAAAGACATGGCAGCGGCAGTAGGTTCTTCTCCGTGATGCTGTCGCCCAACAATCGGTCGGTCTACACGGAAGCGTTGACGCCCCCAGGTGGATTTGTGCTTGATACGGCGGTTGCCACGACATTTTCCATGGATCTCAACACGCTCCTTTCTGTGCCATTGCAATTGGTGCTGCAGGCAACGGAAGACCGTGATGAGCTGATGAAAGATCCAATCACCTTGTACGAAGCGCTGCAACGGGCGACAAAAAGCGTGCATGTATTTGCGCAACAGGGCCGGATTCAGGCCCCGCGACAGCACCACCTGCTCTATAGCTTGCTGGAGCCGATGATTACCGAGGTGATGGCGCCTGGAGGAGGTGCGTTTCATCCCAAGTTGTGGCTGTTGAGGTTCGTCGAATTAAATGGCAATGGCGTT
>JADFKH010000175.1 GCA_022565025.1 Pseudomonadota bacterium | reverse complement strand
GCTCACCACTTCTTTGACGCTGAGCGGGGCGGCAACTTCGGGTCCGGCGACGGTCAGCATCACACTCCGCTTCGAGCGATCTATTTCAACCGTCAGGAACGGATAAAGCAACTTATCCCCGTCCTCCAGGCGCTGCAGGGGAGAAAATACCATCCCTTCGCCATTTACAGGCCTGTCCGAAGTGGATGCCATTTTCCGAGCACGCTCTTCAACCCGTTGTGAAAATCTGGAGCTCGGTGCAATTTCGTCAACCAGGCCCCAATCTAATGCCCGCTGTGCCTTGACCCCCTCTTCAACCGTACAAAAAACATCGGCGAGATCACGACGCACCTTGCGTTTATCGACTAAACGGGTCAGCCCGCCGGTGCCTGGCAACACGGCCAGCAGGGGCACTTCCGGCAGTGAAATCGTCGATTTACCGTCATCGATCAAGAGAATATGGTCTGTCGCCAAGGCCAACTCGTAGCCACCGCCAGCCGCTGTGCCGTTCAAAGCACTAAGATAGCGCTGTGCTGAAAACTGCGCGGCTTCTTCGATGGCATTGCGGGTCTCGTTGGTGAATTTGCAAAAATTCACCTTGTGTACGTGGGACGCTTTTGCCAGCATTTGAATGTTCGCCCCGGCACAAAACATGTTTGCCTGAGCGGAGTCCAGGATCACGACTTTCACACCTGGATGTTCAAAGCGAAGACGTTGGACGGCATCATAAAGCTCGATATCGACGCCAATATCGTAGGAATTGAGTTTCAGTTCGCAGCCGTCGTGGAATGCGGAATGCGCGTCCACTTTCATTGTCAGCCTGGCTACTTCGCCATCCACTGACAAACGCCAGTGCCGGTAACGGGCCGGCTCGGTCTGAAATTCCACGCGCCGTTCCACGCATTCATCGTCAAATCGTGCCTGGTCTATGCTTTGTTTATGCATTATAATGCTTATTAAATTCTACAAAGGGCATTAATGTGCATTATACTATGTCTTTACGGGTCTGACAGTCAAACCCTGAGGAGGTCGCCAGACGATGGAGCCAGCGTTAAAAATCGAGCAGGTCAATACTTTGTTGAGCCTGGCCGGCAAGAGGGTCCGGCGACTGCGCGATGAGCGGGTATTGACCCGCAAGCAGCTTGCCCACACGTCCAGGGTGTCAGAGCGTCACCTGGCGCAGCTCGAGTTGGGCCGTAGCAATATCTCGCTGGCATTGCTCGATCGAATTGCCCTCGCCCTTGACACCAGCGTAGCTAATCTGGTGGGACACGAAGAGCCGGCTCGCACCGACGAGCAACGACTGATGGGAGACATCATTCAGCAGCTCAAGCATGAACAGCAACCCGGTGCACTGAATCTATTGCGCAATTACCTGAGCAGTCTGGAAACACGCAACAACAGAATCGCGTTGGTGGGACTGCGCGGCGCCGGCAAAAGCACTCTGGGCAGGCGCCTGGCAAGAGAGCGCAAACTGCCGTTCATCCGGCTGCGCAGCGAAATTGAAAAACAGGCTGGCATGGACGTTGGAGAAATCCTGGAACTGTCCGGGCAGGCCGGCTATCACCACCTGGAAAACGTTGCGCTGGAATCCACGCTGGAGAGTCATCCGGAGTGCGTCATAGAGACCAGCGGCAATATTGTCGGCGACTCAAACCTTTATGATCGGCTGTTGTCGACCTGCACGGTCGTGTGGATTCAGGCCCTGCCCGAACTTCATATGCAGCGTGTCATCGATCAGGGCGATCTCAGGCCCATGGCTGACAACGACGATGCCATGGGCCAGTTGCGGCGGATCCTCAAAGACCGGGAGCCGCTCTATGCCCAAGCGCAGCTCATCCTGGACACCTCGAACCAGACGCCGGATCAGAGCTTCCGCAGCCTCAAGAACCTGTTGCAATAAGATGCCCCAAATTACCTATATTGAATTTGATGGAGAAACTACGGTGCTGGAGGTGCCGGCGGGCCGCAGCATCATGGAAGGGGCCGTCGAGAATGAGGTTTCTGGAGTGGTCGGTGAGTGCGGCGGTTGCTGCAGCTGTGCTACTTGCCACGTATATATCGATCCCGAGTGGTTCGCGCAAGTTGGATTTCCGAGCCCCACTGAAAGCGATATGCTGGAGATGGTGGAAGACTTGCGCAGCAACAGCCGCTTGGGTTGCCAGATCGACATCACGGACGAACTGGACGGGATCATCGTGCGACTTCCGGAATTTCAAATCTGAAGTGGGTCCATGTTGTAGATCATCCCAAACCTGAAACACATTCTGGTTCCGGGTAAATCGGTCAAGGCTCACGACAAACTTGCCGCATCATTGGCGGTGATGCCGGAGCAGTACCGAACTGCGGCGATCCAGCCTGACGACATCGCATTTTGGGTTTACACCTCGGGAACCACCGGACGACCCAAAGCTATTTTTCGCCTATGGACTCGGCAACGCCTTGACGTTTCCCCTCGCTGTGGGCGCAACGTCTGTTCTCCACACGCTCGGATCACCAAATTCCGTTTTACCTTTTTTCCAGAAATAGATCGCAATCACAAAAGCGACCAAAGCTGGCACGGCACCAAACTCACCCATATACCAGGCAGATCGTTCATTCTCTACCGTGAGAGGATCAAATCCCTTTTGCAGAAATACATTTCCACTCATGTGAAATATCACTGCCGTCCAAATGCTATCGGTCTTGAAACGCAGATAGGTCATGATCACCGCATCAGCAGTGATGAACAGAGTAAAAAAGAAGAGTTGGTAGTACAACGGGGTTCCTTCATTGCCATAGAGCCCCATAAAGATCAGTGGCCAGTGCCACACTGCCCATATCAATCCGCTGGTTAATGCCACGTTGGTAAAAGACATAAATTTGGCCAGTTCGGGCACCAGAAATCCTCTCCAGCCCAGTTCTTCACCAAGGACTGAAGGCAGCAATAGAACAAAGCTATAAGTTGCAGTGAGCATCAAATGAAAAACAATTACACTCGCATCACTCCATCCACTCAGGTTGTAGTTCTGCATTTGCTGAGCCACAAACTCGGAGTCATACCATCCACCAAAGCCGGCGACCCAGATCACTAAATACGCCACAAACACGATGACCAGTGGTAGCAAATAACTCATCCATTGATACTTCCAACTTCCCCAACCCCAACCGAGTGTGGCTAAATTTCGCTTCCTTATGAGACAAGTCAGGATCGTGGCAACGCCCACAGCCAGCATGATTGGTGTCGCTCTACCTAACCTGAAAATCAGCCAATATCCAACCGCCGTGCATGCAATCAGCAAGACAAAGAAAACCATGAGGCTAATGGCCGAGTCTCTGGAAATTTTCAATCGGTTCTCCCGTTGGATTGACCAACATTAGTGGACTCCTCTTTTCCGTTGACCGGTGGTATCGCTTACCAGTGTGGCTCCTATATGCTGATCAGGGGAGGAGGAGTCCATCCCATTGCTTCATGACCCAAAGCAGAAATTGCGCTATCCTGTAATTTGCATCAAATAATAGAAATTCTATCTGATAATTGCTAGCTAGTCGTCTGTAGGAAAACGGCCTGACAAACTAATATAGGGAGGAGTCATGACCGCATTTGAAAACGCCAGAAAATTCTTCGAAGCATGCGATGCAGCCGAGGGTTGGTCAGCTTGCAAGGACTACGTGGCAGACGGCGCTCCATTCGTTGCACAAAGCGAACCACTAGCTGACATTAATACTGTAAAAGCCTACTGCGAATGGATGGCTGGATTCGGTACTGTCACCGTGCCCGGAGCGACCTATGACCTACACTCGTCCAGCTACGACGAGGAGACCAAGACGGCTGTGTTTTTCGCAACCTATCACGCAAGGCATACCGGAGAAGGTGGTCCGGTACCGCCGACTGGCAAGGAGACGCATACTCACTATGTGTATTTGCTTACTATGAACGCGGACAACAAGGTCGCAAGTATGGTAAAGGTTTGGAACGCACCATGGGCTATGAAAGAACTCGGTTGGATCTAGCCCACATATTGCATGAAGGATTCGGGATTCAGAGTGGAGCTGGCAAAGCAGCTTGGACGATCGCGTGCAGAGTCATAGCTTTAGCTATGCCTCAAGGGGGATCGTTCAAGATGCAAAGCCAGATACGCTCTGAACCCGAATAGGACAGAATGTACTTTTTGCTTTGCAGTTCTCTTACGCATTAGTTTCTGAAAATAATTAAATTTAGCTACTTACTGGTCCGCCTTCGTGCAATGTGTGGGCTGTTGTAGTTTAATGAAAAACTCCGTGAGGGTGTTATTGATCGGCCTCTCAGCTCATTGATGCTGCCCAGATATGATTAGCAAAAGAGGGAGATTCAAATGACAAAACCCGTATGTGCCGTTGTGGGCATCGGGCCTCAGAACGGCGCCTCGTTTGCCCGGCGATTTGCTGCGGAGGGATACGCCATTGCCCTGTTGTCTCGAAAGACCGAGTATTCCAGCAAACTCGCGGCCGAAATCGATTCGGCTAAGGTCTACGCCTGTGATGTCACCGATCCATCGGCGGTCGAAGCTGCCTTCGCAACCGTTCGTGCCGAGATGGGGGAAATCGACGTACTCGTATACAACGCCGGTTCAGGCGTGTGGGGTAACATTGAAGAACTGAGCGCACACGACTTCGAACAGTCTTGGCGCATTAACACGATGGGCGCGTTTCTCGTTTCAAAGCAGGTCATTCCATCAATGAAAGAGAAAAAGACCGGCAGCATCATTTTCATCGGCGCCACTGCATCGCTGCGCGGCAGGCCGTTTACCACTGCGTTTGCGCCGGCGAAAGCAGCTCAGCGCAGTTTGGCCCAGGCAATGGCTAAACACCTCTGGCCAAGCGGAATTCACGTTTCGCTCATCATCATCGACGGAGGCGTCAAATCTCTGGATTTGGACGCAAACGTCGAGGCACCAGAGACGCTGGACCCGGATGATATAGCTACGACCGCGTACTTTCTGTCACAGCAGCCGCGCTCGGCCTGGTCATTTGAGGTAGACGTGCGTCCTTCACGGGAAAGTTGGTAAATCCCGTCTAAACATCTCAAGTTTGTTGCAAAGTGGTGTTGGCATGCTCATATTTTAACCTGACAGTACCCAGCGAACAGTTACGGCCGGTTTCGGATTAGAATGCAAGGGGTTCCCTTGTGCAGCAGTTGATCGTCTTGTGAAAAAACACCTTGTCTTTCTTGTTGTGATGGTATTGTGCGGCTGTGTACGGCTTTCGCCAGTGTTAAAAATCATGGATTCATCGGCGCTGGATTCATTCCCGAATCCGCCTGCCGACCACGTGATTTCCTATGGTGAGGATCGTCTTCAATTCGGTGAGCTGAGGTTACCGGCGGGGCAGGGCCCACACCCCGTGATCGTGTTAATTCATGGTGGCTGCTGGCTGGCTCAATACGATATTGCACACATTCGCAAACTGGCGGCTGCCTTTGCTGACGAGGGCATCGCCACCTGGGCTCTGGAATACCGGCGTGTGGGCGACCCCGGCGGAGGCTGGCCAGGTACCTTTGACGATATTGCAGCGGGCGCTGATCATCTCCTCATACTGGCAGAACCATTCAACATTGACCTGAATCGCGCCATCGTTGCCGGCCACTCAGCAGGCGGACATCTTGCCATTTGGCTGGGCAACAGGCCCGCTGAGTGGTCCCCTGGTCTGGAGCCCGCAGCGGTACTGGCACTCGCCCCCGCTGCGGACCTTGCCTACCTGCATGAGCAACAGGTCTGTGAAAATGTGGTGGAATTGTTGATGGGTGGTTCACCCGCTCAATATCCACAGCGTTATCAACTTGGCTCAGGCACGTCGAGGTTACCCTTGGATATCCCGCAATACATTGTCATCGGAGAGCATGACACGAACTGGACCCCCGTTGGCCGCCGCTACATTGAATCAGCCCGTCAACAGGGAAACACACCCCATGTTATCAATGCGGATGAATCAGGTCATTTTGAAATGATTGATCCTGATT
>JADFKH010000174.1 GCA_022565025.1 Pseudomonadota bacterium | reverse complement strand
GATATGGCATTTTTCCTACATTCTGGTCAGAAATTGGATCCGACCCCAGTCATCCGAACAGCGACTACTACGCCTGGCGCGTTCGGCCTGAGAGTCACCGGTCCAAGACGAACCGGCAACTGACCCGGGTCATCTGGCGCCTGCATGCGCAGAGCAAAGGGGGCCACTATTCCGGGGCCAAGCAGGGCTTGTAACTATAATTTTCAGCCAAATATCAGTATTACGATTCAAACTAGACGATTTACATCGCCGCGTAACCTTGATGAGTATGCCTGCACAAAAACTGGATGACCCGATCGAAGTCGAAGCGCGACGCCTGTTGCTCTCGCTGATGTATGTTGATTGCAGCGCCGATCGTAAGTGGAATATCGCCACCTGCCGGGAAATCGCACCCCTGACGCTGGAAATCAACCGCCTGAAAAGGGAAAAGAACGCAGTCATTCTCACCCACTCCTATGTCGAACCGGAAATTATTTATGGTGTCGGTGACTTCAAGGGCGACTCCTATTACCTTTCCGAGAAAGCGAAGGAGGCGAAGGCGGATGTGATCTTGTTTGTCGGTGTCGTATTCATGGCTGAAACCGCGAAAATCCTGTCGCCCGGGGCCCAGGTGGTGGTGCCCGATCGTGGTTCGGGCTGCTCCCTGGCGGACTCGATCACCGGTGAGGACGTGCGGCGCCTTAAGGCCCTGTATCCGGATGCTGCTGTCGTTTGTTACATCAACAGCACCGCGGAGGTCAAGGCTGAGTCGGATGTCTGCGTTACCTCCAGTAATGTGTACGATATCGTGATCGGCCTTCCGGAAAAACGCATTCTGTTCGTGCCTGACCGGCTGATGGCGGACAATGTCCGTAAGGAACTGGCCAATCGCGGCATTGAAAAAGAAATCATCTCGTCCGACGGGACCTGCGTCGTGCACGAGGAATTCACGCCGGCGCAGATTGATGAGGCGCGCGCGGCGTTTCCCGGCGTGAAGGTTGTCGCCCATCCCGAATGCACGCCGGAGGTAGCGGAGCTGGCCGATTTCCTGGGCAGTACCAGCGCGATGATGAAGTACGTCAAATCCACCGATGCGCCTTACTACCTGATGCTCACCGAATGCGGGTTGGTCAGCCGGTTGGAGGTGGAGGATCCGGAGAAAAATTTCATCGGCGGCTGCCGGTTGTGCCCATTTATGAAACTCAATTCTCTGCAAAAGATTCATGATGCCCTGTCAGACCCGCAGCCCGACCAGATCATCACCATTGATGAAGACTTGCGTCAGCGTGCAGCACACTGCATTGACCGGATGTTCGAACTTGCACCCTCGAATTGATACGCTGGTCGACCTGGCGCTGGAAGAAGACACGGGGTTCGGTGATATCACCAGCCAGGCCATTTTTTCTTCGGATCACGTTTCCCAGGCACAAATCGTGGCCCGCGAGGACCTGGTCGTTTGTGGTCTGGAAGTTGCCAAGCGCGTATTTTACCGCGTCGATCCTTCCGTGATTGTCGATCTGGTTGCCGGCGACGGGGATCGGGTAAATGAACAGGAGACCGTACTGCGGGCCGAGGGATCAACGATATCCTTGCTCACCGCCGAGCGAACCGCATTGAATTTCCTTCAGCGCTTGTCCGGTATCGCAACACTTTCCCGCCGCTTCGCCGATGCGGCGAAAAAGTCGGGCAGCGGAGTGCGTGTCGTCGATACGCGCAAAACGACACCAGGCTGGCGGGCGCTGGAAAAAAATGCGGTGCGCAGCGGTGGTTGTTTCAATCATCGCTCGTCCCTGGGCGAACATGTTCTGATCAAGGAAAATCACATCGCCGCGGCAGGCTCCTTGCTAGAAGCGGTAAAACGCGCCCGCGCCTTCGCACCGCATTGCTCGAAAATCGAGGTTGAGGCCGAGTCATTGCATGAAGTCCGGGAAGCCGTAAAATCCGGTGCGGAAATCATCATGCTGGACAACATGTCACCGGCACAGATCCGCCAAGCGGTGGCGTTGATTGATAAAGCCGCCATTGTGGAGATTTCGGGCGGCGTCCGCCTGGAAACCTTCGCAGACTATGCTTTGCCCGGCGTGGACGTGATCAGCGTGGGTGCACTGACTCATTCGGCTCCTGCCGCTGATCTCAGCATGACCATGGCCATCCAGCCGGAGAAATAACCTGGCATGGACGTTATTCGCACTGACTGCCTGGTGATTGGCGCCGGCCTGGCGGGTTCGGCGTATGCACTGCATGCAGCACGTGCCGGGCTGGATGTGCAGTTGCTCTCGATGGGCGGGCCTTGCGAAGCAAACAGTGATTGGGCTCAGGGTGGAATCATTTACGATACCTCGACCCAGCTGGATTTGCTGGCCGTTGACATCATGGCTGCCAGCGACGGCACGGCCAACCCGATAGCGGTGGAACAACTCGTACAGGAAGGCCCGGTAGCGGTCAGGGAACTGTTGCTGGACGAGCTGAATGTCGAGTTCGACCGGTACAAGGGCGGTGAGCTAGAATTTACCCGCGAGGGCGGCCACAGTAAACGCCGGATTATCCATGCCAAGGACCTGACCGGGCACGCGATTCTTTCATCGGTGGCAGCTTGTGTAGATGCAACCCTGCACATCACGCGCCAGACAGGTTCCGTCGCAATCGACCTGTTGACGCTGTCGCACAATACCGACAGGCCGGCAGACCGTTACGCACCTCTTACCTGTTTCGGGGCCTATGTGCTGATGGAAGACTCCAGCGAACCCGTAGCCATCGTGGCGCGCAAGACGGTGCTGGCTACCGGAGGGCTGGGACAAATTTTCCAGCACAGCACCAACCGCCCGGGAGCCATCGGGCATGGTGTCGCGATGGCCTATCGTGTCGGCGCCCGGCTGATCGACCTCGAATATGTGCAATTCCACCCGACGGCTTTTTACGGTAAGAACGCGCCGCGTTTCCTGATCACCGAGGCGCTGCGCGGTGAGGGTGCCCTACTGATCAATGGACTTGGTGAGAATTTCGTGGACGTGGTTCACCAGAGCGGTTCGCTGGCGCCACGCGATATCGTGTCCCGGGCAATCCACCAGGAAATGGTCGCCAGTGGCGAGCCTTGTGTGTACCTCGACCCTGGCGCGCTGGAGCCGGATTTCATCCGTGAACGCTTCCCTTTCATTTACCGGCGCTGCCTGGAACACGGCGTAGACATTAGCCAAGAACCGATCCCGGTAGTTCCTGCTGCGCACTATTCCTGCGGTGGCGTACATACCGATCTCAAGGGCCGCTCGAATGTCAGGCACCTCAATGCGATTGGCGAAACGGCCTGTACCGGCCTGCACGGCGCCAATCGCCTGGCCGGCACATCCTTGCTGGAGTGCCTGGCCGGGGCCAGGTTCACGGCCATGGCCGATATCCGTGATATTGGTGAGATGGAATTTCGTCTGCCCGAACCACGGCCCTGGAAAAGTCCGCGCCGTGACGCTGATCCGACGTTGATCCACCAGGACCTGAATCTCGTGCAGCAGACCATGTGGAATTACGCCGGGATCGTTCGCTCGGAGCGGCGCCTGACCCGGGCGCGGCGCATCCTGCTCGAACTGCGTGAAGAAGTACAGTCTTTTTACAGCGACTGCCGCCTGAACCGCAAGCTGATCGACCTCAGGAACGCGGTGCAGACCGCATTGCTGGTCGTGCATGCGGCAGCCCTGAACCCGCGCAGCAAAGGCTGTCATTACGTGGCCAGCGACGAATAACAGAAGCAATAAAATTGGGTGGGTGTCTCCTCCTTGCTTCCGGGCCTCATTTTGAGGCACGCTCAAATGCCTCGGGACTAATCCCACCAATATGACTATGTCGGCGGGGCCCGGCATGGTGGCAACAGAGCGGTTCCCGTCGTAACCGCTTCAGTCTTTGCGCCTACTCCACCAGGGGCTGTCAACAAATCTTGCTATTCCCCGTTCGCTTTGCGGTATGGTTAGCAACAAGCCTACCCACGGCATCCCGCTCAAGAGCAAAGCAAATATGATTGACCTCTACTCATCTGCAACCCCCAACGGCCGCAAGATCTCCATCATGCTCGAAGAAATCGGCCTGGACTACACCTTGCACCACATCAACCTGGGCCAACTGGAGCAAAAGCGCCCGGAGTTTCTGGCGATGAACCCGAACGGCCGCATCCCGGTAATCGTCGACCGCGACAACGATGATTTTGTCGTGTTCGAGTCCGGCGCGATTATGCTCTACCTGGCTGAGAAAACGGGCATGCTGCTGCCCCGGGAAGAAAAAGCCCGCTCCCGGGTGATCCAGTGGTTGATGTTCCAGATGGGCGGCCTCGGCCCGATGATGGGTCAGGCCAATGTCTTCTATCGCTATTTCGACGAAAAAATTCCCGCCGTCATTGCTCGCTACCAGCACGAAGGCCTGCGCCTGCTCACCGTACTCGACCAACAACTCGCCGAACGGGACTACCTGTGTGACGAGTACAGCATCGCCGACATCGCCCACTGGTGCTGGGCCATTAGCCACGATTGGTCCGGAATCGACATCGACGGTCTGGACCATCTCGAGACCTGGCTGCAGCGGGTGGAGGACCGCCCGGCAGTGGAGAGGGGAAATAAAATCCCGGAATCCGGCACCAGCAGCGAGGTCAAGAAAGTCGGAGCGAGCATGATCATTCGCTAAGGCTCTCTAGAGGTGGAGGACCGCCCGGGCCAAACACGGACTCGATAAAGCCGTCCAGGCCACGGAGGTAATCTTGCCGGCTTATGAAGATGCCATTGTTGTGGTCGCCGCGCAGTTCGAGAAACGACTTGCGCTGCTTCACTGCGGCGTAAATCGACTGGCCCATTGCAAAGGGAATGATTTCATCGTCCCGGCTGTGCACCACCAGCACCGGGCAATCCAGGTGGCTGGCGTATTCCGCAACCGGGTAGCGTAGTCGGGTGATCAGGCGCACCGGTAGAAACGGGTAAAGCCGGCGGGCCATATCCACTCCTGAGCTGAAACTGGACTCGATGATCACCGCCGCGGGGGTGTGCTGAGTGCCCAGCCAGGCCCCGACCGCACCGCCCAGTGAGCGGCCGAAGATGATGATTTGGTCTGCCGCAATCCCGCGTTCATCGACCAGGTAGCTCCAGGCCGCTTGCGCATCGAGGTAGGTGCCCTGCTCGGTTGTCTTGCCGGTGCTCTGGCCATAACCCCGGTAGTCAATAATCAGAGTGTCCAGGCCCAGTTGGTGGAAGATCCCGATGCTGTCCAGGCGGTGGGAAATATTGCCGGCGTTGCCGTGAAAGAACACAATTACACCTCTGCTGATGGTGGCCGGCACATACCAGCCATGCAGGCGCTCATCGTCAAGGGTGGTCAGGTAAACATCTTCGTATTCAAGCCCAATGTCGCCCGGCGATGCGGTCAGTGCACGGCCGGGAAGATTCGACAGGAACACCATTTTGCCCTGCAGCAGGTAGAGCACGAGCGAAAGCAGCACGTAGACGCTGGCGGCGATGGTTAACAGGCTAATCAGGGTTCTCATGGCGCTCGGTGTTAAAGGTAAATTTTCCCGGGCAATAAACAGGATTATCCTACATCCATTTCAGATTCAGTCCCTGTTTATTACCCCTTAAATCTGAGATAAATACCAATTATTGGTACCATGGGCACATTTCTTGAACCAGCAGACTCAAATGAAAAATACCAGCGTCACGTTGGGCGACCACTTTGACCTCTTCATTGCCGAGGCACTGGCCAATGGTCGTTATCGCTCTGCCAGCGAGATTATTCGCGATGGTTTACGCTTGCTAGAAGAGCGAGAGACCAGGATTGCAGCTCTGAAAGTTGCTTTGCTTGAGGGCGAACAGTCAGGGTTCACAGAGTATTCACTTGAGTCATTGATCGAGGAATTGGATGCCCCCCACTAAAAGTGACGTCCTTCAGGCTGTCCATTCGGGCCAGCATGGACTTGATCGAAATCGGTGAGTTTACGGAACACCGCTGGGGCAAAAAGCAGCGGAATCACTACCTGGAAGCGATCGATGATG
>JADFKH010000173.1 GCA_022565025.1 Pseudomonadota bacterium | reverse complement strand
AGCATCATCTGCGGGTTGTCGTGATTGCCAGGGATGACATATGCCGGTATTTCGAGGGGTTTGATCAGGTCAATAAAATGTTGATAACAAGCCTCATCGGGGCTTTCTACCAGGTCGCCGGTGATCAGCACCATATCCGGTTTGGGCTGCATACGATTGATTTGCTCAACCGCTTCTGTGAGGTGAGTTGCGGTATCCATGCTGCCATAAAGCAACTCTCCCGGCGGGAGAATATGGGTGTCCGTGATCTGTATAAGCGAGGCCATGCCAGCAGCAATACTAGCTCATAAGCTCTTTTCGTTCACGGTGATGGTGATGGCCGTGCCGTTGGATGTGGTGTTCACGGTGATTCTCAAGCGCCGGGTCAATGCCAATGCTGAGGGCCTCTGCAGCCTCCAGCTTGATTATGGCCGCCTACCTGAAAATACTTTTTGGCAAATCGATACCGCTTAGTGTAAATTCATTAGTGATGTCTATTCATCAGTCGGCTTAAATTGTCAGCCTGATGTACTGAAATGGTTAAGTCTTGACCTATAATTCGGGTAGTTGCCCGCGATGGCGAGTATGGAATATTCCTTTAAGTCACGCGGTTGGCGCAGTTGAGGAATTGCATGGCTGCCAAGGACAATTGTCCGTTTTGAATCTTTCCGCATCGATCGGAGGCTATCAAATTGAAAGCAAAAGAGGACCAACAGAACCAAAACGACGGGATAAAATTTCCGGCCGGAGCCGTGATTTTCGAGGAGGGGACAAAGGGCCTCGTAATGTATGTTATAGTCGAGGGGGAAGTCGAGATTTCACTGCGCGGAAAGACTCTGGCCGTGGCATCTGCCGGTGAGATTGTGGGCGAAATGGCCCTGCTCAAAAACGCCGCGCGCAGCGCAACCGTAACTGCTAAGACCGATTGTTTACTGGAAGCGATTGACCGGGAGCGATTTGAGGATTTGGTTAAGGATTCTCCCTCGTTTGCCTTATATGTAATGAATGTCCTGGCTGACCGGATTCGGCTCGCAAACGAAAGTCTCGCGCCCTGATCGGATTCTCGCATCCTATTCCAGGAGGCAATTGCAAGCCGAATTTCCGGCGGCTTAAAGAAAACTTCAAAGAATGAGTGTTGATTCCGACCAAATTCCGACATTGGAAGCCTATTTGGCACGTACTTCTGCGCTCGAACTAGGCCGGCGTTTCATTCTCGGAATGCCGGTTTATTTTGTCATGGGTATGGTTGTGGTGCTTGGTACACCCATACTTTCAGACGTCCCTGTGTGGGCAGGCGTCCTGGCCATTTCTCTGGGGGCATTGTTGATCGTCTGCATTCGACTTTGCTTTGACTTCGAGCGCCGATACAACCGAATTGGTGAAGTTGCCGTCAAACAATTCACCATCCTTCTTATAGCTCAGTGCCTGATATGGGCCGCCTTGGTGGTGACGATCATCTTGCAATATGGCTTATCAACTGAAGCTGGTTTTACGCTGTTCATAACGGCAGGATTTTCCGCCGGTGGCGTTCGTTATCTGGCGGTGCGCCCGCGCATTGTGTTGATCTACCTCGCCGTCATGCATGTTCCAATTTTCATTGCCGTGCTGCTGGTAGGCGGTACACCCCAGCTTCCTTATCTTATTGCCATTGTTGCGTACACGGCTTTCCTGGTTAATGAAGGGCTGCATATCAACCGTTCCTACGTGCAACATCTACGTGACCAGTTGGACCTCAAAGTGTTGGTTCGCAAGGCGGATAAGGCCAGTCAGGGCAAAAGTGAGTTTCTGGCCAATATGAGCCACGATTTGCGCACTCTCATGAATGGCGTAGTGGGCGTGTCCGATCTACTGATGGACACTGAGCTGTCCGACCAACAATACGAATATTGCCAGACCATTCAAAACAGCGCGAACTCGCTCCTCAACATTCTCAACGACATGCTGGACCTTTCCAAGATCGAGGCTGGCGCGTTGAAACTGGACTTCAGTGATTTCAATATTCGGCAATTGCTGGACGAGATGACCAATATGATGGCCTGGTTGGCTGGAGAAAGTGGTATTGAGTACGTTTGCGCAATCGATCCCAATGTGCCTTCACGTTTGTGTGGAGACGTTAACCGCATATGCCAGATTCTTATCAACCTGATCAGCAATGCCATCAAATTCACCCCAGAAGGTCACGTATCGATATGGGTGGAGTGCGAGCCGCCAGTTCACCAGCGGGTCGTTCTGCAAGTGACCGTGGCCGACACCGGTATCGGGATTCCTGAAGACAAGATTAAAAGCCTGTTCGCGCCGTTTGAGCAAGTCGAAACATCCATAACCCGCGAAATCAGTGGCACCGGGCTGGGACTGGGCATCTGCAAGCATTTGATCGAGATGATGGATGGTGAGATTCAGGTTGACAGCTTGGAAGGTGTCGGATCGACGTTTGCATTTACCGTGGCGCTGCAGAAAGCTTCCTCAATCGAAGTGGATGAAGCGGAAAGTACGGCGCCAGACTTCGAAGGTGCTCGCGTACTTGTAGCGGATGCCAATGCAGCCAGCTGTGAATGGCTACGCATTTTACTCGAGAGAGCCGGTTGCCGGCCGCAGCTGGTCGCTGACAAGGACGCCATGTACGCTGCTATAGATAGTGCTGCGGAGAAAAATGACCCATATCTTATGATCATTGTTGATTTGCGCCTGGTCGCAGAAACTTTGGACGATCTTGAGAGCCGGCTCGAGGCAAACCCATCGACTGTGGACACGGCTCTGGTCTGCATGGTACCGCTTGGCACCAAGTTTAGCGGGTACGAAAGCCAGGTAATCACCCTGGCCAAACCGGTCAAAGAGGCTCTATTGCGCAGGTGCCTCGCGGCAAGTTTGCTCGAGGACATCAGAAGTGACTCGGATCTGTCACATCAGGAGGGGCAAACACGAAGGACGCAACCCAAGAAGGCCCATAGAAGTCACTACCGCATCCTGTTGGCCGAGGACGACGATTTAAGCCGGAAGGTGGCGAGCGGGATCCTGGAGAACGCAGGCTATACTGTCGACGCCGTGACCAACGGTCGCCAGGCCGTAGAGGCGTTGGAATCGATCAACTACGACCTGGTTCTTATGGATTGTATGATGCCTGAGTTGGACGGCTACGCCGCCACCCGGGCCATCCGCGACCCCGGTTCCCGGGCGATCAACCCAAACGTTCACATTGTCGCGTTGACAGCGCTTGCGCTAGAAGGTGACCGTGTAAAATGCCTTGCCGCGGGAATGGACGATTACATAATCAAGCCGGTAAGTGTCGTCAAGCTCATTGGTGTAATTGAGCGGAGTTTAGGAGAGACCAGCCCAGAGGAGCCGACCGTGACGCACACGGAGGTTGGCCTGGCGGTTGATGACCAGGCCTTTAATGAGATAGGTATCCAACCCTATTTGAATTGGGGTCAACCGCAGCTGAAGAAAATCATCGGTCATTTCCTGGAGACCGGACCGCAACAGATTGCCAAATTGCACGAAGCACTTCAGAGTGGGGATTTAGACCTGCTCCAGATGCTCGGTCACCAGGCGCGAGGTTCGGCGAGCATTCTCGTCGCATCGGCACTATCCGCCCGGGCATCTGCACTCGAGGAAGCTGCCAAAGACGGTGATCTCGATCTAATCGCCGAACTCACTCCGAAACTGACGGAAGAGCTGCAAAGATTGCTCACAGCTTTGGCTGCCAGCAGCATCCAAGGTGAGGATTCCAGGAGGATCACCCACGCGTCTAAACTGTAGTACGCCGTCAATTTAATATTGATGAAGGAGCCGCAGGCGATCGTCCAACCTGCTTTGACAGCTACACTCTGAAACCCGAATCCTTCGTGCAATATGCGGGTTAGAGCAATTTTCAAGTTATAGAATGAACTTTCGCTTATAATCAACTGAAATGTAAGGTTACAGGGAGGTTACAGTGAGTCGTCCACGCATCCTCTTGGCTGACGATCACACACTCGTGCTGGAGGCTTTCACTTCGTTGCTTGAGCCTGAATACGAAGTAGTGGGAACCGTGCTCGACGGTCGGGAGTTGTTGGTGGTTGCTCCCAAACTGAAGCCGGACGTCATCGTTTTGGATATTTCCATGCCCCACCTGAACGGGCTCGATGCCGCCAACAAGCTCTTGAGCAGGCTTGATGTCAAGCTGGTGTTCCTAACCGTGAATGAAGACCCGGATATGGTCGCAGAGGCATTTCGCATCGGCGCCAAGGGTTATCTGCTCAAGAGTTCTGCAGCATCAGAACTTTTCCAGGCCATTGAGGCCGTGCTCGAAGGTAAAACCTATGTGACGCCGCTGCTCACCAAGAATAACACTGCTTTTTTCATCCCTGGATGCACACCATTGAAGAACTTGAGCAAACTGACAGTTCGCCAGCGGGAGGTCTTACAGCTACTGGCAGAGGGCAACACCATGAGGAAAACGGCCGAGATCTTGAGCGTGACACCCAGAACCGTTGCCTACCACAAGTATTGCATGATGGAAAAGCTTCAGATTAACACCAACTCGGAACTGATCCAGTATGCTTTCAAGATCGATCTGGTCCACTAATCGTCCGTCACGTACCACTCAGCAAGAACTGTCAACTCTTACAGTAGACTAGCAATGGAAACTATGGCCAAAATCAGTTCCGGCGAGAAAAACTGTTACCAGTTCCAGGCCCGAACTCGATTAGCAAGGAAGCCGACTGAAAAGTTCGAGTAATTTCAAGGATGAAAATCAGGGAAGGAACCAGCCGGAGGAGGTGCTTGGGACACATGGATGTAGTCTTGGCCTCTAAGTAACGGAGAGCGATAACAGCACCGAGGGCCATAAGGATATGGCCCTCGGCGTTTTCACGTTTGGCTGGCAAGAAAGCGGGCTAGACAACGAGCGGGTCTGAATATGCCGGATGTGCACCATCAAGGCCCAATATACCGTTACACGTTGATTCTGCTCATTGGCGTGGCTGCTGCTGTATTACTGACACTTTCCTGGCCGCGTCTTCGTGCCAGCGTGAGCTATCTTCCTGTAGATACTGCCATTTCCAAGTCCTGGGCAGACCGGAAAATCACTGGGGAACAACTCGACGGCCTGATTGAACGGGCCCGTGAATCCATAGCCTTGCATGATAACTACCGGTATTGGGAAGGTCTTAGTGAGCTACAGATGCTGAGTAGCCAGGATACGAACAAGCCGCTGTGGCAACGCAGGCAGGCCTTGGAACAGTCTGTATCAGCGGCTGAGGAAGTGGTGAAGCGGGCGCCGGCCAACCCACGCACCTGGTTGCGCATCGCGCGGGCCGGTGCATTCCTGGCTTATCCGGAGGAACACATTGCAGCTGCGCTGAAGATGTCAATTTTGACCGGCAGGGTGGAGCCAACGCTGATGCTTGCCAGGCTTGAGTTGGGGTTGCGCTACCTGCCTGGCCTGGATGAGGAAGCGGTCTTATTGCTGCGCGACCAGGCTGTATTGACCTGGGTTGTGCACCGACGGCAAATGCTGCAAGGCATTGAAAACGGCTCATTGGATTTCAATCTGCTGCGAGAAGTCCTTTCAGGCAGAAATCAGGACATCATTTCTGCAATGGAGGCCCATCTTGTCCATTAGATGGGCGGTCACGCTCCCTGTAAAAATTGTTGTAACGGGTCTGGTCAGCTGATGAATGCGGTCCTTCACAAGCTTCTGTTGCTGCTGGTTATCCTGGCGCCTCTGCCATTGGGTAGTAATCGCGAATGGTCATGGACCTTGTGTGCTTTTATGGTTGCGGTGATCACACTGGGCTGGGTCATACAGTCATTGATTTACCCGCGGCAGGTTTCCGTGTCGCTCAAGCCAGTTGTCGTCATGCTTTTTCTTGCAGTGTGTGCCTGGGGATGGTTGCAAACGGTGCCCTGGGTACCGGCACAGTGGAAGCATCCGCTCTGGAACATGAGTGCTGAAGTTCTGGGCGGCTCATTGCCGGGAAGCATCTCGCTGTCTGCAGAAGACAGTTTCATCGCCGTGATGAGGCTGCTGTGCTATGGGCTGGTG
>JADFKH010000172.1 GCA_022565025.1 Pseudomonadota bacterium | reverse complement strand
GCTGCATCGAGCTAATCTGCAGCGTACCTGGACCAAGATAATCAGTAACCGGGGCTGCAATCAGTTTCTTCACAAAATGGCTTTGTACCTGACCAACTATCATGCATCGATCAGCGTGCACAAAACCCGGGCTGGCCTGATTCGTTCCTATTACGACGATGTTCTTGCCGAGCTGATTGGCAGTGGGAATTTCGTTAATGTAATGACAGTAGCGGCGAGCCACGCTGCTGTTGCCATGGCTTACGGCCATCGAAATAGCCGTTATTACAATGGTAGTGAGGTTTTCTCAGGTACCGATGATTTCGGGCGAGAGTTCCACCAACTGGTATTTCGCATCCAGGGAACCACTGAAGACGAGACCTACCATGAAGATACGACCATTGAACACACCGCTTGGCTGCTAAGCGGCATGGAACTGGATAAAGTGGCTCTTGCGTATGGGGACAATAATTTCAATACCGGTGACTGGTGGGTGTCACCCATACAATATTCAGATCACTACGACACGTACGGGATTGTGATTGTTGACCCGCCGATCAATACCACCGACAGGTATATTAAAAATCACACCTATCACTATCACAGTGGAGAGAGTTGCCTTGAAATTCTTCATGCATCAATTTGCGGTAGCTCGGCGGGCGCGAAGATCGCAGCGCTGGCGCTGGTGGCCGCCGCACACCCGGAAAGCATGGATAACGTGCCGGTTTTCATGATTGACTTTTTTGCCGATGACAATCTTGACCAGGGAAAAATGGACCAGATCAGGGCAGCGTGGGCCAGCGCCAATTATGACATGCTGTCATTTATTCGTGCTTACGCCATATCAACGGCGTTCCACAATTCCAGCACCTATAAGTTCCGCACTGCTTTTGATCGTAACCTGATCCTGCACAATGCCCATGTGCTCACCAATGAAGAGAATTTTGGCCGGGAATATTATGACTCGCCAACTTCCCGCATGGCGATTCAGGGCGCGGAAGTGTTTGCGCCAGCACACGATGTTTTCGGGGGCCAGACCGGATTTCAAGCGGCGAACAATCGTTATATCTTCAAGGATGCTTTTTGGGAAAATGCGGCAAACCCCACTTTCTTTGACGATGCCAGCGATTCATACACCCTCAAAGCTGGTGAAGGAGCACCGGTTTATATTTGGGAGAAAGATTGGGCTGGTGTCATCCCTGTTGACGGCAACGGTGACCACATCGCAGGCGAAGCGGCAACCTGGCTGTGGAACAGATTTATTGGCGATGGCGGAGCCAACTTCGACGCCATTGCCCGCGCACAGGTTCAGTCAATACTCGCCCAATACCTTGATTTAGGCTACGTCATGGACTCGGAAAATCCTGACGTAGCGTACAGCACTAATGATATTTCGAAGAATAAGGGCATTGCCAGGTCAACCGATGAGCTTAACGCCGCTTTCGTGATGACTGGATTATCGCAGTACGATTTCAACAAACGGGTAGGACTGGCCATCAATTTCATCAGCATGTTGCCTTATGCCTTTGCCATGGAGGGTAAATAAGATGAATGAATTCATGAAAAGAAGGGAGTTTCTGAGAAATACCGTGTTGGGCTCCGTGGCATTCGGTGCCGGTATGTCCTTGCCTGGTAACTTGCTGGCGGCTTGCACAACGGTCGAAGTACCACGCACTTTGGTCAACCTGATGTTTTATGGCGGCATGGATTCCAGGTTTATCTTCATGCCGTCTCCAGGGCATTTTGATCTCAATTACCTGGATAAACTGTGGGCGGCACGGGCCAATTTGTACCCCGCCGGGTACCCGGATTACGCCTCCATGTTCGCCGCCGAATATGACGCAGTCACCGTTCCTCCTGGTGGAGTGGACTTTGGAATTTTCAAGCGATGTGGCTGGCTCAAAAACGAGTTTAACGCGGGTCGCGTGGCGGTAATTGCCAACTCTTTTTGTTCAAGAAACCGTCGCCATGATCAGTCTCAACTCAATGCCAACCTCGGCGAGCCGGAATTCAGTGACTTGTATTACAACCGTTCCGGTTGGGGTGGCAGATTGGTCGAGGAGCTGGCCGGATCACCGAACACCCTGGAACTCAGTCGCGAAATTTCAGTTTATGGCAATGGTACGACCGACGGGGAAAGACTGAAAAATGTAATTCACGCAAAAGATACACGCGATATTGCATTGCCCAATCCTGAAAACTGGGCGGTTACCGACCGTAGAAGCGTGCTGACACGTGCCTTGAAATCATACTACGAAGCGCGCGGATCAGAACTGGCAAATCAGACCAGTTCACCGTTTAACCTGTTTTTCCAGCACAATCAGGCGTTCCGGGTATTTGGTGACCAGGTCAAAGGCCGCCTGGATGATTGCGGGCCGCTACCGCTTGAACTTTCCGGTCTGAACTTGTATTCCAACCGTTTTGAGAATCAATGCCGCAACCTCTATGACGTTTGCCTCGCCCCGGATATTCTCAACGTGGGCACAGTTTCGATGCGTTACGACGGTTGGGACACTCACAACGGTCAGTATGGTCGGATCGGCAACAACCTCGAAGACGTGTTTGGCTCGACAGGTGGCCTGGCAACGGCATTGGGTCAAATTGCCAATATTCCGACCACCGGCGCCCCTGCGGTAGAGCAATTGACGTTTTGTGTGTCATCCGACTTTGGCCGGCAATTGCGTGCCAATGGCGACGACGGCACGGATCATGGGCGGGGTATTTATACCATACTTGCCGGCTACGGCATCACGGGTGGTGTTTATGGCGAGATGTTCCCCGAACGCGAATCCGTGGAAGATGGAAATGGCAAAATCCCGCTGGAAACTTCTGGAGCAGATATTGACGGCCTGACATCAACCGAGCGGGTGCTCGCAGAAGCCTGCGAGTGGATGCAGCCTGGGTCTTCAGGCTCTGTGTTTCCCAACGTGGGTGCTTCTGATATAGAGGTTCCAGGGCTGTTGGATGGTCTTTTCGCCTAGTGTGCATGCAACGTAAGGAAAAAGCGCCCTGAGGGGCTGGCATTTTATGGACTGGTTGTGCGGCTATCGTGGCGTTTGCGGCGTGTCGGATAGCAACTGCGCACACAGTCGTGATGTTCATCCAGTTCCAGAACGACATCGGCAGTAGCAGGCAGAGTGGCCAGATTCATTCTTGTCAGGCGCTCATAATGTTGCATGAAGTGTGCTATTTGCTTGGCGTTCATGATTCCGGCCGCATGGTTGGCGGTTACGGCAGCAAGTTTTTTTTCCTGCTCGAGACGCCAGCGGTAAACGGCGTCAAAATTTGGTGCTTGAAGGAAAATTAGCGCATCCAACGTTGCAAAAAGATCGGTATAACTCCCTTCGATCTGAGCGTTTACATAACGCCTCCATGCGCCCGATGCATCTTCTTCGCGTTCCAGTATGTTGATCGGCTCCAGCAACTCGGCGCCAGCCTGAGCAGTGCAGCCGACACACCACCCCTCGAGAATAATCAGGTCGATTGGCCCGCTGATAACGGGCCAGATATCGGGATCGGCGCGATCGTCTCGCGATTTGTCAAAGCGCGGCAGCGCCAGGCTGGCCCCTGATTCGAGTGTCTTCAGCCGCTCGACGCAAAGTGCAAGCATTTGCATATCGTGCGTGCCGGGAACACCCCTGGTCTGCATCAAGGGATGAACGTTTTTGCCAAGCTTTTTGCGCTCTGCCCTGGTCAGGTAGAAGTCATCGATCGATAAAACGGCGACGCGCCAGCCGACGCTCAATTCAAGTGCGAGGCGCACAAAGGCGGCAAGCGTCGATTTTCCTGTGCCCTGGGCCCCATTCATTCCGACGAACAATGCCTCGCCCGACTGGTGCTGTGACAGCACCCACGAAACCAGCGGCAAGTAATGCAGGTTTATCAAGTCACGAAACTTGTTGGGTAGCCGATGGTGCGAGATAAATTCATCGATTTGTCGTCGGCTTAATCTGCTCTTACGCATCCTGCTATCCTAGTTGACTTCATTGTCTAGGACAGCCCCTTTTTTTAATACTCAATAAAGGAAAAACATGAAAATTGAACGAGCGATTATCGCTATTACGGGTGCAGGTGGAGGGCTTGGGGCGGCTATGGCAACCCGGCTTGCGAATAAGGGTGCCCGCTTGGCTCTGATTGATTCTCAGTCCGATAGCCTTGAAAAGCTCAGGACAGAACTGGCGTTGCCGGAGGAGGATTGCCGGGTCTATAAATGCGATGTAAGCAATGAGGAACAGGTTGACCCGGTGTTTGCAGACCTCAAACAGCAATTTAATGGCCTGGATGTGCTGATCAACAACGCGGGCATTACCCGTGACGCCCTGATGCTCAAGTTCAAAGACGGTGAACGGGAGTCAAGAATGTCGCTGGAAGCCTGGAGCGCAGTGATCAATGTCAATCTGACCGGAGTTTTCCTGTGCGGCCGCGCGGCTGTCGAGCAAATGGCGATCGCTGGTAACGGTGGCCTGATCATAAACATTTCCAGTATTTCCGCGGCCGGCAACATGGGCCAGAGCAACTACTCTGCGGCCAAGGCCGCAGTGGTGGCGTTGGCGGTTACCTGGGCTAAAGAATTTGCGCGTTATGGTATCCGCGTCAACGCGGTATCACCCGGTTTCATCGGTACTGAAATGGTCCGGGCCATGAAGCCCGAAGCGCTGGCCAAGCTGCAAGGAAAAATACCTGCGGGCCGAATCGGTGAGCCGGATGAAATCGCCCACACCATCGAGTACCTGGTCGAAAATGATTTCGTCAACGGCCGAAACATTGAAATCGATGGTGGGATGAGGCTTTAGAGCCGGTTAACAGGTCCTAAACAATGCGGGCTAAAGCTCCAATTGAAAGCTCGGCAGGGGCGGGCGGTCGATGATGAGCTTTTCGGCCGGAGGCATTACCTCTGCGGTGCCGCTGGTCACGGTCTTTCCATGCTGGTTGATCACCACGCAATCCAACGTGATCCATTTCCTATCCTCCCGCTTGCTGGTGACCTCCAGTTGCGCGGTCAACTCATCGCCGATTTTCACCGGCAGCCGGAATCGGAGTGACTGTCCCAGGTAAATGCTGCCAGGCCCGGGCAGTTCCAGTGCGATAGCTGCGGAGATGATTGCACCGGACATCATGCCGTGGGCGATACGCTCTTTGAAAATTGTGCCGGCGGCGAACTCGGCATCCAGATGCACCGGATTGACGTCACCTGATGCCGCTGCGAACAGGAGAACTTCCTTCTCACCGATCAGCCGGCTGTAGGTGGCGGTCTGGCCAATGGAAATTTCGTCAAAAATATAGTTGCTGATCTGACTCATGTTGCGGGCTCCCGTGTTTAATCTTCGGGTGTAGCGTGATCGACTGGCGGGGCGGTTGCAATCTTTCTAGGAGAAGAGACAAAAGGTGTTCGCCATGATAGTGGTGCAATACCTGCAACAATTAATGGTTATGGATTTTTGTATGGTCAGCAAAGATTGAAGAATTATTTTGCGTCGTATCACGGCTCCAACTTAATCGGAATCACCCGTGAACAGAGTCTTTGAATCCACGAAACAGATCGGTGTGCCAAAAGGATCGAGAGCATAGAAAAGTCGTTCTCCCCAGGGCATGAGTTCAACTTCGTCAGTGACCAGCGTAGCCCCTAAGTCGCCGGCACGTTTGAGGACTGCATCAACGTCGCTTACGCCTATATACACGTATTGAGACGGGTGATATTTCCACTCGGCAGCGTCATCGCCATCGGCGGTCGGATCGTATACTGCGAATATAGTCCCACCAAGATTGTAATAGTGGCGTCCAGGTGAGACTCGTTCACCCTCCGATTCAAACAGTCCTGAGTAAAAATTCACCGCAGCCTCAATGTCCCGCACAGGGATGATCACGCGGTACAGTCGTGGTGCCATTGTTTGTGCTCCTTTTGACGAAAAGACTATGCTTGGGTAGTAAAATCTACGGCACGGCCAGACTCCAACGAGGTCTTCAGACCGCTTAGAACGAGAGGCCAAAACTCGTGGATCATAGGCAGCATTTTGGAGTCGGCGGGGAACTGAT
>JADFKH010000171.1 GCA_022565025.1 Pseudomonadota bacterium | reverse complement strand
CGATTTCATTCCATACCGGGTTGTAGTAGGCGTTTACCGTTTGCGGGTTCATGAACCACTCGCTCTTGTCTACTGGTTGGTCGAGTTTGTCGATGTTGCGCTGGTATTCAAACTCAGCCGCGCTCTTGATATTACCCACCAGGTCACCCTCGACAATTTCCATGCTGCTGTAATCGCGCCACTTTTCAGGGTAGCCAATTTTGGGATTGAACTTGGACAGTTTGACCAGCGCCTGTTGTTTGGTCTCATCGCCCATCCAGTCCAGTTCGATGATTGACTGGCGGTAGGCCTCGATCAGGAAGGCGATTATGGTCTCCATGCGTTCCCTGGCCTCTGCCTGGTAATGTTTGTCCACGTACAACTGGCCAAGCAGTTCGCCCATGTTCCCATTGGTTGCATTTACAGCCCGCCTCCAACGTGGCCGGGGTTCTTCGATACCCTGCAGGCCAGCCCGGTGGAACTCGAACCAGGCCTGGAAAATATCATCACCCAGAACCGGCGCAAAGGCGTCGATAGTCTGGAAGGTCAGGTAGTCTTTCCAGGTAGAGATGCCGGTGCCGGCAATGATGTCACTGGCCGCTTCGAAATAACTGGGTTGGTTGACAATGTAACGGTCACGGCCCAGCACCTGGCTGGCTTTAAGAGTGACATCCCAGTTGATTTTCGGGGCCATCTGTTGCAGTTCTTCAGGTGTTTTGGGGTTGTAGCTCTTCACCGGATCGCGGTTGTCTTCCTTGGTCCAGTGCGCCTGGGCCAGCTGATGTTCCAGTGCCAACAGGGTTTCGGCCTTGTCTGCACCGCCTTCGACTCCGGCCAGTTCAAACAGCCTGGCGACATAAGTACGATAAAGCTCGCGCCCTTTGACGAACTGCTCGTCATCCAGCAAATAATAGTCCCTGTCAGGAAGAGTGATACCGGATTCGCTCAGGTAGACCACAGTGGTATCCGGGTCCTTGAGGTCTGAAAATATATAGCCGCCAATCGGTCCGTCCACGCCATAAACGCCAAGGCTGCCGAAAGCGCGGAAAAGGTCATCGTAGGTTTCGATGGCCGCAATCTCATCGAGCTCGGTGCGAATGGCATCAATGCCAAGTTCGTTTGCTTTTTCGGCATCCATGTAGGCGTTGTAAAAGTCGCGGATTTTCTGTGTGGCACTGCCATGCCCGGCATTTTTAACCGCGCTGACTTCCTCCACCAGCGCTTTCACATCGTCCTGCGATTGATCATGAAGCTTGTCAAAAGTGCCCCAGCGGGCACGATCAGGCGGTAGTTCGGTTTCCGCGATCCATTTTCCATTAACGGCGGCAAACAGGTCATCCTGTGGCCGGACAGCGGTATCGAAACCGTCAAAATCCAGGCCACTGACCGGTTCGATCGTTGCAGCAATCGTTGCTTCGGCGACTGCTTTGGCCGCTGCAGCGTTGGCAGCCCCGGAATTCACATCGTGCTGTTGGTCAGCCTGCTGTTGGCAAGCAAATAGCCCAGACGCCATGGCCAGCGCAACTGTCAATCGATAGTTCATCATTTTTCCTCGTCAAGTTTGATGAAAAGCGCGCTACTATACACAAAACAAGCACTTCGTGGAGGTGCCAAAAGTTGGTATGGTTTTTTTATTAATTCAAGACCCTAGGATACACCGCATGGCACGCTGGCGACCACCCCCCGCAAAAAGCAGTCCGTACATCACGCCACAGGGTGAGAGTGCGCTGAAAAAGGAGCTGAAGGAGCTGTGGCAGTTGAGAAGAAAAGATGTGGTGCCAGCCTTGTCAGCGGCCGCGGCGGAAGGTGACCGATCGGAGAACGCGGAGTATATCTACCGCAAGAAGCAGCTTGGAGAGATTGACCGCAGGATCAGGTACCTATCAAAGCGGCTGGATGATGTGGAAGTTGTCGACAGAATACCTCCGCAGCAGGATCGGGTGTTTTTCGGCGCCTTTGTCACCCTCCAGGACGGGGCGGGCACGGTTGTCAAGTACCGGATCGTCGGCGCGGATGAGATCGATCCCGTGCTGGGTTATATTTCGGTGGATTCTCCGATGGCACGGGCGCTCCTTGGCAAGTGTGTTGAAGACGAGGTAACGGTTGTACTGCCGGAAAAGAAAGCAGCATTCCAGGTGCTGGAAATCGATTATTTGTAAGGGCCTACTAGCCGGTAAACCAGTGACGGACCCGTCCCGGATGTCGAAAGTGGTGGCGTGCACGGGGTATACGCATGTTGAAAATGCGCATGCGGCCGCATACCAATTGCCCCAACGCTCTCTACTTTAGTTACTGAACAGACAGGTTCTTAGCGGGCGAAGTTTTTGACCTGTCGCGAGCAAGACACGATTTTAGGGTTGAATTTCATGTAAAAGACCCTATATAAGAGGTGCAGTCGCCGCAAGGGACTGCAGGCGCTTCCGGCCAGAAGGCGGAAGTATTTTTACACATACCGAATTGCTTCAAAGGAGGATACGGTAATGACGACTTTTGATCTTTCACCATTGTTCCGCACGTCTGTTGGTTTTGACAGGCTTGCTTCCCTACTAAATGCAGCGCACCGGTCGGATCAGGCCAGCGGCTACCCGCCGTACAATATCCAGACCATCGGGGAGAATCTCTATCGCATCACGATGGCCGTTGCTGGTTTTTCTGAAGCGGAGTTAAAAATCACTCAAGAACACAACAAGCTGTTCGTGGCCGGCGATAAAGCCGAGGAAAAGGAAAGCGATGAATCACGCTTCCTGTATCGTGGCATCGCCACGCGTTCTTTCGAGCGCCGCTTTAACCTCGCTGAGCACGTTCGTGTCACTGGCGCCCGTCTCGATAACGGTTTACTGCACATTGAACTGGAGCGTGAGGTCCCAGAGGCCATGAAGCCCAAGACGATTAAAATCCAGGCTTCCGGTGCATTGCTGGAAGGCGATGCACAGGAAAAAGCCGCTTGATCCCGTTTTATTGGCCGGTTTTATTGCGCCGGCTTGAACAGTAAATGTTTCACTGGGGCGCAGTTTTGCGCCCCTTTTTTGTATTTCAAGCAGTCCCAATAGTGCACCGGGATACAATGAAAAAAGTTTTCTTCTGGCCCTGCCAGGTGTATGCCTGGCTGAAGCTTGATTTGAAATGGGTGATAAAACAGGAGCTGCGAAAGATTCCCGGAATTGGAATCGGTTGCGAAAAAGTGGGCCATATATTTGTCGACCGAAAGAATCCCAGTCGCGCCCGCCAGGCCATCAAGGAAGCGCTGGTTCGTCTGGGCAATGGCATTGGAATCCTCTTTTTTGTAGAGGGCACCCGTAGCCCGGATGGAAAACTGCTGCCGTTCAAGAAGGGTGCGTTCCGCACCGCGATTGAGCATCAGTTGCCAGTGTTGCCGGTGACCTTGATTGGTACCCGGGACATCCTGCCTCCAAATTCGCTCATACCCTTTCCGGGCCGCGTGCGAATGGTTATTCATCCGGCCATTGAGACAGATGGCATGAGCCCACTGCAAATAAAAGATTTAATGCACCGGGCGAAAATGATGATTTCCTCTGCACTGCCTCAACAATTGCAATAGGCGCTAAGTCAATGGCATTGGGAAAACCGGATCCGAGATATACCCATGGGAAAAAAGCCAAGGCGAATTTTCGCCTGGCCGTGAAAGTTGCATTCCTGTGCCTGGCGGCGCTTTGGCTGGTCTTTGTGCTGGATGCGCTGTTTGGCTTGAAGCTGAACCGTTTTGGACTGCGCCCCGGCTCTGTGCCCGGCTTGATTGGTGTTGTGACTGTGCCGTTGCTGCATGGCAACCTGTCACATATTTTTTCCAACAGCATGTCCCTGGTCGTATCCCTGACCGCCATTTTGTATCTTTATCCGAACGCTTCAGCCAGAGTGATTCCAATGATTTGGCTGGGGTCGGGCTTACTGGCGTGGCTGATTGGCCGCCCCAGCCTGCATTTCGGGGCCAGCGGTTTTATCTATGGCTTGCTGGCCTATGTGTTTTTCAGCGGTATCCTGCGCAGAGATATGCGTTCTATTTCCGTGTCGCTGTTGGTTAGTTTTCTCTATGGCTCCATGATCTGGGGGGTGCTTCCCATTCGGCCCCATATGTCCTGGGAATTACATCTTTCCGGAGCGATTATCGGTGTGCTGCTCGCCTTTTTCTACCGGAAATGGGACACGGTGCCGGTCATCCGCTACGACTGGGAGGAGGATGACTCCGTACCCGAGTGGTATCCTGGTGACGAATCCAAAGACCTTGATGTGCCGGAAGATCGCCGTTAACGATATGCAATTTCATGTTTAGAAAGATTTTATCCATAGTCAGTATTTTATTGGTGTTGTTTCTTATAGTTGGCATTTTACTGCCCCGGCACGTACACGTTGAACGAAGCATTGAAATTGAACGACCGGCTGCGACAATTTTCGTCTTGTTGAATGGCTACAAAACATTTACTTCCTGGTCTCCCTGGGCTGCAATGGATCCCACTGCGGTCTATGAATACAGCGGACCGGCCTCTGGCGTTGGCGCCCATATGAGCTGGTCCGGTGATCCCCGCCTGGTGGGGAATGGTTGGCAGGAGATTATCGCCAGCCAGCCCTATTCAAGGGTTCGCACTCGCCTTGATTTTGATCAGATGGGCCAGGCAGATGCCTATTTTCAGATCAATCAAGCCGGTTCAGGGGTGCATTTGACCTGGGGTTTCGATACCGATCTTCTCGAGGGGCAGGGTTTCCTGGGTGGCATACTTGCAAAGTATTTCGGCCTGTTTTTTGACCAGTGGATCGGTTCCGATTACGAACAGGGTCTGGCGAACCTGAAAGTGTTCGCGGAATCTCTCCCGGCAGAGGATTTTTCAGATCTGAATGTCGAGGCGCTGGATGTAGAGGCGCTGGATATTCTCTACATTTCCAGTGGCGCGAACCAGGACCCGGGTGATATTGCGGATGTGCTCGACACTGCCTACCAGGAAATATCGGCATTCATCACAGAAAATGAACTGGAGGTCAACGGCGGGCGAATGGCGATTACCCGAGCCTGGGATGAGCAGGGGTACCGACTCGACGCTGCGATACCGGTGGTCCTGCAGGCGGTTGAACTCACCGGAAACGTGCGTGTGGGGCAGTCGCCATCCGGGCCATCTGTTCGCGTCGTCCACCAGGGGCCGTATGAACGCATGACGCCAAGCTACGAAAAACTGGCTGCCTACATGGCGGCACATGGCCTCAGAGAAGGTTCGGTGTCATGGGAAACTTATGTTTCCGACCCTTTGCAGACACCGCCCGACGATCTGATTACCCACATCTACTTCCAGATTGCACAGTGACTCGCATCAATATCATCGGTTGCGGCCGGGCTGCCGGCAGCCTGGCCCGGCTCTGGGGGCAGGCCGGATCGGTTCACATTGGTGGGGTTTGTAATCGCAGCCTGCACAGTTCCCGCAAAGCTGTTGAGGCTCTTGGGGCGGGTACGCCACTCGCTGCACTCGATCAGTTCGAAGCTGCTGATTTCTGGCTGATCGGGACCGGCGACGAGCAGATTGCGCCCACTGCTGTGAAAATTTGCAAGGCGCGAACGGACCTGGAGAGCAGCATTGTCTTTCACCTGTGCGGCAGGTACGGCACGGACATACTGGCTCCATTGACGGACAGAGGATGCCGGGTTGCTGCAGTCCATCCCGTGCGTTCCCTGACCCATGAGCGAATCTCGCTGGCACAATTCGAAGGCACCGCCATTGTCGCCGAAGGAGGCGAAGAAACACTCGATGCCCTGAAAGCCTTGTTCGTTTCCATTGGCGGTGTCTGGTTGCCGGTAAAGAATATCGACCGGGGCCTGTACCATGCGGCGCTAAGTATTATCAGCAACGTCACCAAGGGCGTGACGTGGAAAGCACAAAACTGGCTGGAAAACGCGGGAATTCCTCATCAAATGGCTACTGCAGTGGCGCAAAAACTATTGGCGATCACCGTGGAGGACATTGCACGCTCCGGAGCGAAACACTCCATGACCGGCCCCATTGTCCGCGGCGATACCAGCACGGTGGAAGCGCATCTTAAAG
>JADFKH010000012.1 GCA_022565025.1 Pseudomonadota bacterium | reverse complement strand
TGATGCAGGATTCCATGCCCTGGCCGATGCAGACGCCTAGCGTTGGTTCAGGATTGACGACCCTAATGGCAACAAGATTCTTGCCATGCGGTTAACAGGCATCCTGATGGAACAGGGGCTGACCGAGAATTTCTTCGAAAGTGCCGAGCCGCTGTGTGAGGCTGATGAAGAAGAACCGGATGACCTCGTGGTAACCTTTGCCGAGTTCATCATGCGATTCCCTGAAGGTGACTACCTTTTCATAGCAAACACCAATGAGGGTGACCGTGTGAAAGGCACAGCCGAACTCACCTATAACCTGCCCGCGGCGCCCGATATTTCCATGACCGAGGATTCTGAACAGTCCATCGATGGAGTGATTATCGAGTGGGAGCCAGGGGTGGATCTCGGAGAGAAATGCCACGACCAGTCGCTGATTGACGATGGAATCATCGCGGATCCGGCCACTGTGGCAATAGTGGGTTGGGAAGTTGTGGTTGAGCCGGATGACGATGAGGCCTCGGATCCGTCGCGCAAGTTCGCTGTGCAGTTACCGCCGGAACAGACCAGCGTCCTGGTACCTGCAGAATATCTGGAAAGGTTCTTCGATGAAGAATTTGATGAGTTCAAATTCGAGGTAGGTGCGATCGAGGAAAGTGGTAACCAGACGTTCTCTGAGGGAACTTTTACCGTAACTGACTGACGATTCAGACTAGCACATCCTCGCGGCGCAATCGCCAGGGTGGGAGTTTTACAAACCTGTAAATTGCAGTACTCAAAAAAGGCGGCTCCGGCTGTCTTTTTTGATGGCTGACGCTACCGCCGTAACAGTGGCGGTTGCTGAATGTAAAAATGGAGGCTAGGGTCGGAATCGAACCGGCGTCCACGGCTTTGCAGGCCGCTGCATAACCCCTCTGCCACCTAGCCTCTGGTGAACCGGATTCTATTTGAAGCGCGCTATTCTACTATCGTGTGGAGCGTAATACCATGCCCATAATCACCAGCCAGCACATTGGCAGGGCCCTTCACTACTAAACAACGCAACAACACTGATCTGTTGAGTAGAAGTTCACTCCAGGTGAACAAAGAGTTCCGCCCTCATCCGGGCAATATCGTCCGGCGTTGTCCGGCAACATCCGCCAATCACCCGGGCTCCGGCGTCATACCAGGCCGTAGCGTCCTGTACTTCACAAGCCGCTCCTGACCAGCGATTTTCATCGGCCACCCATACTTCACCGCTATTGGGGTAAACAATCAATGGTTTGTTGATGTCCTGAGCACTATCCAGCAAGGGAATCAGGTATTGTGGCGAAGTGCAGTTGATGCCGACCGCGATAATCTGGTTCGAAGTTGCAACCAGAGCTGCACAGTCGGCAAAGGGCTCTCCATGACAGACGTGCTCCTCGTCCTTGCAGCTAAAGCTGAGCCAGGCTTTGCGTTGCGGAAATTCTGCCAGTAACTCGATCAGCGCCTCCGCCTCCAATTTTGACGGGATGGTCTCGAACGCAAACAGGTCCGCATCGCTGTGCGCCAGTTCGGTCATACGGGGTCGATGAAATTCGATCAGGGCCTTTTTGTCCAGGCCATAGTTGCCATGATACTCGCCGCCATCGGCAAGAAAGGCGCCGTAGGGCCCGATCGATGCAGCCACCAGCGGTCTCAGGCGGCCAAGGTGATTCTCATCGGAAGACCAGAACGCTTCGCGGGCCCGCACGGTGAGGTCCACACTCAACTGCATCAGGTTGCTGGCCCGGGCCCGGCTGATGCCCGCTTTTTCAAAGCCCTCAAAGCTGGCCTGGTAGGTCCCGGTGACAATAATGTCCGCTCCAGCTTTGAGGTAATCCTGGCTGATCTGCCGGATCATTTCTGGTGCTTCGATCAGCATATTTGCGGACCAAAGCGGGTGATTCAAATCAGCACCGCGCCGTTCCAATTCTGTCGCCAGGGCGCCGTCGAGCATGACGAAACCCTGCTGTTCGAGAAATGGCTCCAAGAGTTTCAATTCAAACATCACGATCCCCTGCCCTCCTCGAGACTTCAGAATACTCTTCGTAGCACATATTCTCCAGAATCGTGGCACATGGACAACGCGTTCATAGCAGTGGCTGACCTATCCATGGCGCCCCACTGATAAATTTCTCAATCGATGCTGTATTTAGATTGCCACTTGGCATAGTACATTCTAAAAATAGGAGAGGCCCATGCGTTTCAAATTGTTAATTACCGCTCTATTGTTTGTTTTTATTTCTCAATCCGCCCTGGCTCAACTGGATCCCTTCGAGGATTACGACATCAGTGATGCATTGTGGAACATCACTTTTATCAAGGTCGATCCCAACATGGGAGATGATTACCTGGAAGGATTAAGGGATACCTGGGTGGCTGCCAACAAGGTAGCGAAAGAACTGGGACAGATTGAGGACTATAAGATCTATCGCAGCCAGTTATCGCAAAGCGGTGATGTTAACCTGTTCCTGGTAACCAAGTTTGCCAACAGTGACCAACTGGATCCGAACAAAGAAAATTACCACAAGTTCATGCAAGCCTGGGGTGACGCCAACGAAGAACGCACGCGGGAAATCACCAAGGATTATCCCGGCATGCGTAAAATCACGGGGGAATACCTGGTACGGGAAATTACCATCAAATAGTAGCTGGTTTTGTGTTCAGAGAGCCCGGCAATGCCGGGCTTTCACTTACTCGGGAATTTTCTTCGGCTTGGTTTCGTTTGAGTTTCTGATGAATAGGCCCTTTCCACTTTACACACCTCTACCTTGTAGGACTCATACCATTGTGTACGCCCCTTCTCTTGCGCCCTGATATGCTCAGGATCTTTTTTCCAGTTCATGATCTGCGTTTCATTTTCCCAGTAGGAAACGGCAATTTCTACATCCCCTTCCATCACGGACACAAATTCCAGGCAGCCGTATTTTCCAAGGGCGAGTTCCCGCATACGTTTGGCGGTCTTAAAATACGCATCATCGCTTTGCGCAAGCTTTGCCTTGAATATCACTGCGTACATGATTGTCCTGTTTTCATCTTCATTCCATCCCCCGCGACTATAACGTAAAATAATTTTTCAATGAACGGGAGTCACGATGCAAGCTTTGAAATTTCTGCTGATCTGTCCGCTGTTGCTTCTTTCACCGGCTATGTTGGCATCACAAGCGGACCAAGACGAGTCCCTGCAGGCGCTTGCGGCTGATTTTTTCGAGTGGCGGCGAGTTCAGCAACCTGTTAGCGGTGACGATATACCACGGGTTGAACGGCCTGAGGGCTGGGTACCGGATTTTTCCCCTGGCGCGCTCGATGAATACCGCCAACGCTATCATGCGTTCCTGCAGGCGGTTGATCAGCTCGATAACGCAGAATGGAGCATCGGAAACCAGGTAGATGCCCAACTCCTGAAGGCTGCCATCGAGCGCTTGCACTGGGAACTCGATATTCTCAAATTACCACAACGCAATCCGCTGTTTTACCTGGATCAAACCCTCGGCAGCATTTTCGAATTACTGGTCCTGTCATCGCCCATCACGGCGTCACGTGCCCAGAACATTCTGCTGCGACTTGAACACTTCCCGTCAACACTGAAATCTGCACGTATCAACCTCGACCAGGCAATACGCCCCTTTGCAGCTGCGGCGATTGAAACGCTTGCAGGCATTGATGAACGCCTCCTGGCGGTGCAGGCAGCCCTGCAGGACATATTTCCCGCCGAACTGGGAGAACGACTGGCGGCTGCCACAAAGGCGGCTATAAAAGCACTGGAGAACTATCGGGAATGGCTCCGCTTCGGACTCGACACCATGCAGACTGCTTTCGCCATCGGCCCGCACGCTTACCAGTGGTTTCTCACTCATGTTGCGCTAATCCCCTACACACCCGGAGAACTGCTGGCCCAGGGTCAGCAGGCCTGGAATCGCTCCGTCACCTGGGATGTCATTGAAAAAAATCGAAATCGTAATCTGCACGAAATGCCTCTGTTCAAATCTGCCGATCAGCAGATCCAGGCATCTTCCCTTAAGGAGAATGAAATCCGGGCTTTGCTCGAGTCCAGCCAACTGATGACGGTTCCCGGGTGGCTGCAGCACTATCGCATCCGGAAGATACCTCACTACCTGGAACCCTTGTCATTCATGGGTGTAAACGATGATCTCACTTCGGAAAACCGGCTGGATGAAGACGCCTATAGCTATATTCCGGAGCCGGCTGAGGACTTGCCTTATTTTCGGCTCGCGTCAGCCCGCGACCCGCGGCCTCTGATCATTCATGAAGGAATTCCCGGCCATTATTTTCAGCTGGCCCTGTCCTGGGCCAACCCGAACCCGATCCGCCGCCGCTACATCGATTCCAGCGCCAACGAGGGTATTGGCTTTTATGTCGAAGAATTACTCTTGCAAGCGGGCTTATTCGACTACAGTCCCCGCTCCAGGGAGATCATGCACAGTTTCATGCGGCTCAGGGCCCTTCGTGTGGAAGTAGACATTCGTCTCGCGCTCGGTGATTTTACGATCGAGCAAGCCGGGGATTACCTGGCACGAACAGTACCCATGGACCGGGAAACCGCTGTCGCTGAAGCTGTTTTTTTCGCGTTCAATCCAGGCCAGGCGATTTCCTACCAGATTGGTAAACTCCAGATTCTACAGTTTCTCTCCGACGCGAAACTGGATCAGGAGGAAAACTTTTCATTGCGCCATTTTCACGATTACCTGATGGAAAACGGCAACGTACCGATCGCCCTGCAACGCTGGGAATACCTGGGAAGAGATGACCAGGTCCTGCGGCTTGAAGTACTGCGGGGAAAACCAGTCACCGTGCCTCAGTAATCCTTCAAAGTAATATTAGGCCGAAAAAAGCCCGGTTTCCTTAAACAACCGGGCGTTGTGAATTCTGGAGCGGGAAACGAGACTCGAACTCGCGACCCCAACCTTGGCAAGGTTGTGCTCTACCAACTGAGCTATTCCCGCAGAGGCTGCGTATTGTAAGGGAAACTCCAGGTGTGTCAACACCATAGCGGCAATAGACCCGCACATTGGGTGGCGCAGACCCCGTCAGCCGATTCAATTTCGGTTAGCTCACATATTGCATGAGTTGCCGGAATTGTCGGTTGATTTCACGAGTGCAGCCTGGTTGATCGCGTGCAGAAGCATAACTATAGCTATGGTTCAAGCGGGATCAGCCAGGATGTGCCGTGAAATCAGGCGACAAACCGGCAGCGGCATACTTTTTATTACTTAGCAGACCTGAGTTATCCTTGTATATCATTGAAATTATTTGATAATCAAGTAAAGTCCAGCGAAACTCATGCAATATGCGGGCTAGATAACTGGATTTGCAAAAATGCAGGCTTTCGATATGTCCTTGAGGGTGGCACAATACCGATTCCTAAATTACTGGCAGGGCCTTATGGTTAAAGAAGACGTAATTGAAATGGATGGCGTAGTGCTCGAAACACTGCCCAATACCATGTTCCGGGTTGAGCTGGAAAACGGGCATATGGTTACCGCCCACATTTCCGGCCGCATGCGCAAGCATTACATCCGCATTCTAACCGGTGACAAGGTGAAAGTTGAACTGACTCCTTACGACCTGTCGAAGGGAAGAATCACCTACAGAACCAAATAGGCAGTCCACCCAGGCTGTCCAAAAAGACCACCCAAAAAGGTTAAATTCAGTCGGCAGATGCTGGCAAAGCTTTCTGCTTTTCCTTTTTCGCCGAAATTTTCAGTTTGAGTTCTTGGCCCTCGTCATCGGGGGCGTCAACCAGTACCTCTCCTCCATCGGTCAGGTCCCCGAACAACAAGTCATCCGCCAGCGGCCGCTTGATCTGTGCCTGGATCACGCGTTTCATCGGCCGTGCACCCATAGCGGGATCGAATCCCTTCTTTGCCAGCCATTCTCTGGCAGCACGGGTCACGGAGACATCCACATCCTTCAGGGCCAGTTGTTCTTCGAGTTCCAGAATAAATTTATCGACCACCATCAGCACCACCGGCATATCCAGCGCCTTGAAGTTGATGATGGCATCCAGACGGTTGCGGAACTCCGGCGAAAATGTCTTGCGAATAACTTCCATCGTGTCCGAAGAGTGGTCTTGTTCCGTGAAGCCAATACTCCGGCGCGCGCTTTGCCGGGCGCCGGCGTTGGTGGTCATGACCAGGATAACGTTACGGAAATCTGCCTCTCGTCCATTGGAATCGGTCAGTTTGCCGTGATCCATCACCTGCAGCAGAATATTGAAAATATCCGGGTGGGCCTTCTCTACTTCATCCAGCAACAACACCGCGTGGGGGTTCTTGGTCACCGCCTCGGTCAACAGGCCTCCCCGGTCGAAGCCTACATAGCCGGGCGGCGCCCCCACCAGCTTTGAAACCGAATGAGCTTCCATGTACTCGGACATGTCGAAGCGGATCAGCTCGATGCCCATGGTCAGTGCCAGTTGCCGCGTAACCTCGGTCTTGCCGACGCCGGTTGGTCCTGCAAAGAGGAAGGAACCAATGGGTTTCTCTTCGTCACCCAGCCCGGCCCGGGCCATCTTGATGGCGGCAGACAGCGCACCAATCGCTTCATCCTGACCGAACACAACCAACTTGAGGTCACGTTCCAGGTTTTTCAGCGCATCACGATCAGAACGCGACACCTGCTTGGCGGGAATCCGGGCCATATGGGCGACAATCAGTTCAATATCGTGTTCATCGAGCAATTCTTTTCTTTCGTCCTCGGGCAATAACCTTTGCCGTGCCCCGGCTTCATCAATCACGTCAATGGCCTTGTCCGGCAAATTGCGGTCATTGATATGCCTTGCTGAAAGCTCGGCCGCGGTGATTAGTGCATCGTCCGAGTATTTGACGTGGTGGTGATCTTCGAAACGGGTTTTCAGGCCACGGAGAATGTCGATGGTTTCACTGATACTGGGTTCCAGGATATCAATTTTCTGGAATCGCCTGGCCAGCGCCCGGTCTTTTTCAAATACACCGCGAAATTCCTGGAAAGTCGTGGATCCGATGCAGCGCAGTTCCCCCGAAGCCAGCACCGGCTTGATCAGGTTGGATGCGTCCATCACGCCGCCTGAAGCCGCGCCTGCGCCGATGATGGTGTGTATTTCATCAATGAACATGATCGAATCCGGCTCGTCCATCAGTTCCTTGATGACCGCTTTTAAGCGTTTTTCGAAATCACCCCGGTACTTGGTTCCTGCAAGCAGGGAACCCAAGTCGAGCGCATATATTGTGGAGTTCTGGAGTATCTCAGGGACTTCTTTTTTGACGATTCGCAATGCCAGACCTTCCGCCATGGCGGTTTTACCGACACCGGCTTCACCCACATACAGGGGATTGTTCTTGCGGCGCCTGCACAATACCTGCACGGTACGCGTGACTTCCTGTTCACGCCCAATCAGCGGGTCGATTAGATCGTCACGGGCCCGCTGGTTGAGATTGGTAGTGAACTGATCCAGGGCGCTGGATTTCTTCTGTACACCCTCATCTTCCACTTCCAGGACAGAATCATCACTTCCGTCTGGCAGATCACCGGCAACTTTGCTGATGCCGTGTGAAATATAATTGACGACATCCAGGCGGGTGACGTCATGCCGGTTCAACAGGTAATTGGCGTAAGAATCCTTTTCGCTGAAAATCGCCACCAGCACATTGGCCCCCAGCACTTCCTCCTTCCCAGCGGACTGGACGTGGTATAGAGCGCGCTGTAATACGCGGTTAAAGGCGATGGTCGGTTGCGTGTCATTGTTGTCTTCATCTGACAGCAGGGGAACTGTATCTTTGAGAACCTTGCGGATTTCTTTTTCGAGGGTTGCTACATCCACCTCACAGGCACTGAGTATGCTCAGTGCAGACGCGTTGTCAAGCAAAGCCAGCAGCATGTGTTCCACGGTGAGAAATTCATGTCGGCGTTCACGGGCATCCTGGTAAGCCTGGCTGATGGACAATTCCAGTTCCTTAGAGAACATGACAACTGCTCCTTTTTGCGTGAAATCCAAAAATTCAATAAATCAGAGGCCACCTGATTAAGACCGCATAACGGGTAAAAAGGTTTCAGGTTTTCTCCAAGGTGCATTTGAGCGGATGGTCATTCTGGTGCGAAAACTCGTTAACCTGGACCACTTTGGTTTCAGCGATTTCGAAGGTAAAAACGCCGCACACACCCTTGCCACGCGTATGCACGTGCAGCATCACCTGCGTTGCACGGTCATGGCTCATGCTGAAAAAGACACTCAGGATTTCAATGACAAAATCCATGGGTGTGTAATCGTCATTGAGCAGGATAACCCGGTACATGGGCGGAAGTTTTATTTCCGGCCGCGCTTCTTCCGTTACTAATCCTTGGTCTCGTTGTGATTCCAGATCCTGTCCCATGGATTGATTTTATCGCAGATGCTCCCAATCTCCTAACCCTCTTGTTGTGCGAGGTTCCGGAATTACCGGGGATTAGCCGTTTGACCCGGGGGAGGAGCATATTTATCCTCGATTACGCCGACTCCCTCATCACTGCCAACAGGTGACTTTTGCTTTTTTGCTTTGACCCCATCTTTAAATGCATGCAACGACAGAACCCCAAAGCGGAAGAAATCATGGTCGCCATGTCCGGCGGCGTAGATTCATCCGTGTCGGCCTTACTGCTCCAGCAACGGGCTTATCCCCTTGCCGGCATGTTCATGAAGAACTGGGAGGAAGACGATCAGTTCGGAGCCTGTACCGCATATGAAGATGCAGAAGATGCCCGAGCGGTCGCGAAAAAACTGGGGATCACGCTGCACCTGCGGAATTTTGCTACTGAATACTGGGATTACGTATTCGAGGATTTCCTGGCCGAGTACCGCGCCGGAAGAACTCCCAACCCCGACATTGCGTGTAACCGCGAAATAAAGTTCAAAACTTTCCTCGATCATGCCCGGGCCCTGGGCGCCGGTTTCATGGCGACCGGCCATTATGTGCGCAGTGATGAACGTGAGGGATTGCACCGCTTGCTGCGGGGAGTCGACGAAAACAAGGACCAAAGTTACTTCCTGTACACCATTGGCCAGCAACAACTCGCCAGCACCCTTTTTCCGGTGGGGGAACTGACCAAACCGGAAGTACGCATCATGGCGGAAAAAGCGGGCTTGCGAGTGCATGACAAAAAAGACAGTACTGGCATATGTTTCATTGGTGAACGCAATTTCAAACAGTTCCTGGGCGAGTACATTGCCGCCGATCCCGGAGAGATACATACCATCGACGGCCAGATCATCGGCAGCCACGAAGGTTTGATGTTCCACACCCTCGGTCAACGCCGGGGATTGGGCATCGGCGGTGTACGCGGCTGCCCGGATGCGCCCTGGTATGTGCTCCACAAGGATCTGGAAAACAATATCCTGTACGTCGGTCAGGGCCATGATCACCCCTGGATGCTTTCCAACCAGTTGCTTGCAAGGCAACTCAGCTGGGTTTCCGGGCATGCACCTGAGCCGGGAACGAAGTTGAGCGCCAAGGTGCGGTATCGGCAAGTGGACCAATCCTGCGTGGTCTGTGCGGTTGATAAAGACCGACTGGAACTCCACTTTAAAGAGGAACAGCGAGCGGTCACGCCCGGACAGTCCGTGGTGCTGTATGAAGGAGAAATTTGCCTGGGAGGTGGAATCATTGACTGGGCGGATTCGCCACCTGCCCGGGAAGAACATCCGTTACAGTAACAGGACCCGAATTAAAATGACCAAGATTGCAAACGACCGAACACTCGCCCTGGCCGGCGTTTTCCAGGCCACGGAGCTGGTCCGCCAGGCAGCCGGTCATGGCACCTGGTCAGGTTATGCGGCAAGTTCCTGCTTGCACAGCCTGTTCACGCTGGAAAGCGAATCCTCAGAGGAAATTTACGGTGGCAAGGAAAAGATGAGGCTGGGAATAGAAACCCTGTTGGCCGTTTTACAGGGGGATGGCCGTTACACGGAGTCGTTGCGTTACTCAGTAGGCCTGATGCAAATCGAACGTAAATTCCGCAGGTCCAGTCGCTTGCAGAATCAACTGGGTGATCGTTTGGAAAAAATATCTTTGTCGGGAGCGCAATTCGACCAACACGACCGCGAAGATCTGCAGGCTCACGAAATTTCCCTGCTCTACACCGACACGATCAGTACCCTATCACCGAGAATCGTAGTCAACGGCAAGCCCCAGTACCTGAAGACAGAGAGAACGGTAGACTGGGTCAGGACTCTACTGCTGGCCGGACTCCGTTCTGCCGTGTTATGGCACCAGCTTGGTGGCGGCCGTTTTGATTTGATGTTCGGCCGTAAAAAAATCATACGCGAAGCCGAAGCTTTACTGCTGGGCTAGTCTTTTTAAGCGATAATTAAACGCTTCAGCATCCACCCAAAGATTTACGGAGAAAAGCATGGGCGACGACTCCTTCTCAACTGCCTCCAACCTGAACGTCAACGGACAGGACTATCGCTACTACAGCCTGGTCAAGCTCGGGCAGCAATACGACATTTCACACCTGCCGTTTAGTCTCAAGATCCTGCTCGAAAACCTGTTACGCAACGAAAACGGTGTTGAGGTGACACGGGAGGACATCGAGGCGCTGTGCAACTGGAGTCCCTCAGCCGAACCCGTCACGGAAATCGCATTTACGCCGTCGCGCGTCGTGCTGCAGGATTTCACCGGCGTGCCTGCGATCGTCGATCTCGCCGCCATGCGTGATGCAATGACTGCCCTGGGTGGCAGTGCGGACCAGATCAACCCGCTTTCTCCTGCGGAACTGGTGATTGACCATTCCGTGCAGGTGGACAGCTTCGGCAGCGCAGACTCCCTGGACCTGAATAATCGCATCGAATTCCAACGCAACCAGGAACGTTACAGCTTCCTGCGCTGGGGACAGTCTGCTTTCAGTAATTTCCGCGTCGTACCACCGAACACGGGCATTGTCCACCAGGTCAACCTGGAGTACCTGGCCCGGGTCGTGTTCGGCAGCAATGGTGTTGCTTATCCCGACACGGTGGTCGGCACCGACTCGCATACCACCATGATCAACGGCATTGGCGTGCTGGGCTGGGGTGTGGGTGGCATTGAGGCTGAAGCCGCCATGCTGGGACAAGCCATCACCATGCTCATTCCGCAGGTGGTTGGATTCAAGCTCAGCGGTAAGTTACCCGAAGGCGCGACGGCAACGGACCTGGTACTCACGGTGGTCGAGATGCTTCGTGAACACGGCGTAGTAGGAAAGTTCGTTGAGTTTTTTGGCAGCGCGCTTGAGCACCTGCCCCTGGCCGACCGTGCAACCATATCCAATATGGCTCCGGAATATGGCGCCACCTGTGGTATTTTCCCGGTTGACGAGGAAAGCCTGAATTACCTTACCTTGTCCGGGCGCTCCGATGAACAGATCGCCCTGGTGGAGGCCTATATGAAGGCGCAGGGCATGTTCCACAGCGCGGATCAGCCTGATGCCAAGTACAGCGCCGTATTGGAACTGGACCTGTCAACAGTCCTGCCGAGCCTGGCCGGCCCCAAGCGCCCACAAGACCGTGTTTTGCTGACAGAGGCCCGTGATAACTACCGCGAAAACGTCAAGGACTTAATTGGTGGTCGCGAAACCTCAGGCTCGGTCCCGGTTGAATACAAGGATGCTTCTTTTGCATTGAAGGACGGTGCGGTTGTTATTGCCGCCATCACTTCGTGCACCAACACGTCCAACCCCCAGGTGATGCTGGGCGCCGGGCTGCTGGCCCGAAACGCGGTTGCCAAAGGACTCAGCGTAAAGCCCTGGGTCAAGACTTCGATGGGGCCGGGCTCGCGCGTGGTGACCGACTACCTGGAAGCCGCCGGCCTGATGGATGACCTCGAAGCGCTTGGTTTCAATGTGGTCGGCTATGGTTGCACAACTTGCATCGGTAATTCCGGCCCGCTGCCGGAACCGATCAGTAACGCGATTAGGGCAAACGACCTGGTGGCCTGCTCCGTGCTGTCGGGTAACCGTAACTTCGAGGGCCGCATACATGCGGAGGTAAAAATGAACTATCTGGCTTCCCCGCCCCTGGTAGTGGCTTATGCGCTGGCCGGAAGCCTTGATGTGGACGTAAGCAGCGATTCGCTGGGCAATGACAGGGACGGAAACCCGGTTTACCTGAAAGATATCTGGCCCAGCAGTCATGAAATTCAGGATGTCATAGCTTCCAGCGTCACTTCGGAAATGTTCCGCAACAGGTACTCCAGCGTTTTCCAGGGAGATGAAAACTGGAACAGTATTGATTCACCTGAAGGCGAGATGTTCGACTGGCAGGATGATTCCACCTACATCCGGAACCCACCCTATTTCGACGGAATGACGCTTGATCTGCCCGGCGACCCGGAAATACGTGGTGCGCGTTGCCTGGCAAAACTGGGCGATACCATTACCACTGATCATATATCACCGGCCGGCGCAATCATGGAGGATTCCCCTGCAGGTGATTACCTGAAGAGCAAAGGCGTAATGAAACAGGATTTCAATTCCTACGGGTCCCGCCGGGGTAACCATGAAGTCATGATGCGTGGTACTTTCGCCAACATTCGCCTGCGTAACCAACTGGCGCCGGGCACCGAAGGCGGCTGGACGACATTCCAGCCTTCCGGGGAACAGATGAGTATTTTTGACGCCGCGATGAAATACCAGGCCGAAGGAACGTCACTGGTGATATTGGCCGGCAAGGAATATGGCACCGGGTCATCCCGAGACTGGGCCGCCAAGGGCACCATTCTGCTCGGTGTCAAGGCCGTGATCACGGAAAGTTTCGAGCGCATCCATCGTTCCAACCTGATTGGCATGGGCGTATTGCCGTTGAATTTCATGCCGGGGGAGAATTCAGATAGTCTGGGTCTTACAGGAAAAGAAACATATGATATTGAAGGACTTGGAGATGGTTCTTCAGAAACTGTCACAGTTACTGCAACAGCCGATGACGGCAAAGTTACATCGTTCCAGGCCCGTGTTCGTATAGATACACCCAAGGAAATGGAGTATTACCGCCACGGTGGAATCCTGCACTACGTGTTGCGGCAGTTGGCTAGCGTTTAGCTCGAAATTATTTTCCGCTAAAGACGCCAAAGACGCTAAAAAAATCTATTGTGGGAGTCGGTACCATTGCGCCAACAAGGCTCTGATACTCTGAAAGCCCGGAATTGTAGTGCTTTGATCTACCGAGAAAAGAGATTTAATTGGATCCGACCCCAATAACTGGGTGATAGTCAGGAGTATAGATCCACAAAAGTTAGCGTCTTTAGCGTCTTTAGCGTGACAATCATTCAATTTCAATATTCACGCTTCGCTTGATCCTGGATGACGAAATAAGGGCTGCGATCTCACAACAATTCTTAGGTGTCGTTCTGCTTCTATTGCAGTAACGGTCTTTGCACCGGCTAGAAGTTCAATTTCATCGCCTTGCAGGCGTGCAGCGGGTGCGCCGTTTTCCAGTAAAATCCGGTTTTGGGCTTTGGCCGGTGTTTTGACGCCTGCTGTGATGATTCCACCCAGGTTAAGGGGGTCGGTGGCATTGATGACCCGCAGTTGGTCGTGGTCTGGCGTAGCGGCATGACGCCGTAACAAGCCTACCGCTTCGGGCAAGGCAAACTGTTCGCCGGAAAAACCGTCCACGAAGCGCCCGCCATGGACTTCCCCCCGATCCTCCATGCGGCGCAGATAGCGCAATAGTTGCCGCCAGGGAGGGAGCAATGTTTCACGCTCGAGGACAGCGCGAAAGACGACGCCATAGCGGCGCAGAAGAGTCTCGCACAGAACCGCAAGTGTCGCCTGCTCTGAGAAGGCTTCATCACGCCCAGCACGCGTTCCCGTGCCAATAGCACTCCAGCGACCCAGCATCGTGCCCGTTCCGCTCATCCTTCGCCGGCGCAGCGCATTTTGCTGTTTTCGCTTCTCTGCCTCGGGCCGTATCAGCCAGCGCAGGGGTGAAAATGCATCCGCGGTAATCAAGCCCCTGGCGACCAGCGTAGCAATGGCCTGCTCAAACTGGGGACGGAGCAGACCGGATTCATGTTCCAGGTCGCCGCTGAACATGGCGCCGCTTTTTTCAAGCGTTTGCAGCAAGCGGGCGCCCACGCCATCGGCTGCGTTGGTAGCGCTTGAATGGTCACCCTGCCAGGCCCCGGTATGGCGGCGGGGAACGATCGTTATCGGTGTGGCTGCCACCAGTTGCCGGGCATTAGGTGCCTGGCCGAGTGGTCTGAACCAGGTCACGAAACCACTGAGGAACTGTTCATCCAATCTTTGCGGAGAATAATCAGCGCACCTCGAAGCCAGCAAGCCCTGTTCCCAGGCGGCAACCGGTGCGGTCCATCCTTCCAGCAGGCCGAGTGCCTGCTCCAGTTCTCCAGCAGACTCGCCCAGCCCGTGCCAGTCCAGCAGGAAACGCATGTAGGCAGCAGGCGAAACGGGCTGGGTCGCTTTTCTACGCCTCTCGCGGCTGTAACGGTGGATTCGGGCCAGCAGTCTTCTTTCACACCATATGACGCTCCGCCTGACCTGTGCATCCGGCTTGTTACCCCGCGGTGGGGGATTCATCACGATGGCGTAGCCTTCCGTTTGCAAGGCCATGAGCGCCTGCTCGATTGCAGGGATTTCCAGGCCAAAGTCTCCTGCCAGCGTGGCAACGTCAACGGGTCCCAGGCCTGATAATCGTGCCCGTAACAATTCTACCAGCGCCTGTTGTCGATCGAATCCACCCCGTGCTTCAAATACGGCAGAAGGATCAGGCTGTACTTCAGCATCCTCGTGCAGCAATTGGAATTCTTCCAGCCGTTCTGTTGCCACCCACCAGGCCTTGTTTCCCACCCCAGGGGAACCGGCACGAACACAACAGGCACGCATCTCCCCGGCAAGCGCGTTAAACCATTTGTTCCAAAGGGCTGCATCACCGGCTGTGCCATTACTGGAGCATCCGCTGCTGTATTCCCCCTGCGTCAGGAAACCCAGTTGCAGCAAGCCATCGTGCAGTTCATCCCGATTGCGTGGCTGGATCCAGGCTTCAGCCTTGACCTGTTCGGTGGCGCTGACGCTGATGATACTCAGCGTCGCTGTGTTAGCCAGGTCATTGGCAGTTTGACCGATGGCGCGGGTGCGGCGATTTTCTGCATCGCCGTCATCCAGGAAGGCATAGGGCCGGGCATTGATGATCTCAGCCGACAAGGGCGAAGGCGCAGTCAGGTCCAGGCAGCGAATATCGATACGCCCAGCCTCCAGCTGTTGCAATAGGCGTTGCAGACCCTTGAGGTCCATGGTTTCGGTCAAGCAATCCTCGATGGTCTGGCGCACCAGTGGATGATCGGGGATTTCACGTTCACCGCGGATGTTCTCCAGACAGGCAATCTGGTCGGGAAAAACGACGGCCAGCAGGTCTTCCGCCTGGTTTCTTTGCCATTGCGGCGGTAGTTTCTGACCATTGCGCATACGCTGGACCGCCAGGGCGATGGTTGCAGTCCAGCGCCATCGAACCGCAAACATCGGTGCATCCAGCAACGCCTGAATCAACACGTTTTTCACGCTCTCTGAATGCAGGAAAGCGGGCACGTCCTGCACCTCGAAGCTATGCGTTTCACCCAGTGACAGGATCAGGCTGTCTTCCAGCGCGGCGGCCTGTAATTCGAAATTGAAATGACGGCAAAATCGCTTGCGCAATGCCAGGCCCCAGGCGCGCATAATTCCCGAACCCAGCGGCGCATGAATCACCAGGTGAAGGTCACCGGTGTCGTCGAAAAACCGTTCGAGGACAATCCGGTCCTGGGTCGGAATACACCCCAATGCGTCCTTGACCCCTGCCATGTAGCTGACAGCTTGTTCTGCGGCCGCGGCTTCGATACCGCGCTGCATGAGCCAGGCCACCGTTTCACCGACTCCGGATCGCTCCAGCCTTCGCTCAATATCATGGCGAAGATTCGATACGCCAAGCGATAATTCATCACTGCGCCCGGGAACTTCACCGAACCAGAACGGGATGTTGGGGGGTTGGCCTTTGGCGTCTTCGACCAGAACCCTGCCTTGTTCGATCTTGAGTATCCGGTAACTGGTATTTCCCAGTTGGAAAATATCGCCGGGTATGCTCTCGAAGGCAAAATCTTCGTTCAGTGAACCGATCCGATAACCCTGGGGCAGCATCACTACCTCATAATCGAAGTGATCCGGAATGGCCCCACCGTTCTGCAGTGCCGTCAGTCTGGCGTTGGGTCGCGGGCGCAATTTGCCATTGATCGCATCATGGTAAAGAAAAGCTGCACGTCTCCCCCTGCGCGTGGTATAGCCTGCGGCCACCATATCAATGACCTGGTCAAAAGTCCTTTGCTCAAGATTCCGATAGGGCCAGCTGGAACGCACCATCGCGAAAAGGGGCTTGGTATCCCATTCCCTGGCACTCACCTCGGCGATCATTTGCTGCGCCAGCACGTCAAGTGGCGCCGTGGGTATGCTTACCCGGTCCAGTTCGCCATCCCAGACACCGAGCAACAGTGCAATGCTTTCTACCAGGTCATCCCGGGTAATGGGAAACAACCGTCCCTTCGGAATTTCACCCACGGCATGCCCCGCACGCCCTACACGCTGGATGAACGCAGAAATGCTGCCCGGAGACCCGATCTGGCAAACCAGGTCGATATGGCCGATATCGATGCCCAGTTCCAGGGACGCCGTGGCGACCAACGCGCGCAGTCGACCATCCTTCAGGCACTGCTCCGCCTGCAGGCGGTGGTCCCGCGAAAGACTGCCATGGTGTGCGGTGATGGCGTCTTCGCCGATTCGCTCCGCAAGGTGACGGGCGAGGCGTTCAGCGAGGCGGCGTGTATTGACAAATATCAGAGTGGTACGGTGCGTGGCGATCAGTGTGTCCAGGGCGTCGTATATTTCTTCCCACACCTCGTTTGCCATTACCGGCATCAATGGAGATTCCGGCAACTGCAGTTGCAAATCACATTCACGCTGATGCCCGGTATCGACGATTTCACAGGCCTGCCCGCCGGTAAGAAAGTTGGCAATCAACTTGATTGGTTTCTGGGTGGCGGAAAGCCCAATTCTGCGTGCTGGTGTTGCCACCAGGGCATCCAACCGGGCGAGCGACAGGCTGAGGTGACTGCCCCGCTTGTTGCCGGCTACGGCGTGAATTTCATCCACGATAACGGTGCTGACTTCACCCAGCATGCTTCGACCGGAATCTGAAGTCAGCAGCAAATACAGGCTTTCCGGCGTTGTCACGAGGATCTGCGGAGGTTTTCTGCACATGCGCTGCCGCTCACCCGGTGTCGTGTCGCCGGTGCGCACGGCGGTTCGGATTCCCGATACCCGGCCTTGCTGCTGCTGCAACCAGCGATCGATCCCTGCCAATGGTTGTTGCAGATTCCGGTCAATATCATTGGACAGCGCTTTGAGCGGTGATACATAGAGCACCTGCACCGAATCGGCCAGCGGACGGTGTTCACTTTGCTCAACCAGGTCGTTGATGGCGCACAGGAAAGCCGCAAAAGTTTTGCCGCTGCCGGTAGGTGCCGCGATCAAAACGTTCTGCCCAGAACGGATTTCCTTCCACGCGGCTACCTGGACGGGTGTTGCAGATTCGAAGGTGGCGCTGAACCACGAGCGCACTGCCGGATGAAAGTGGGATAGGCTCATGGGCTTATTTTACCGCAGGCTTTCTCAAAAGCCGGGAATGCTGGAATACACTGAAGTCATAGGCTGGAAATTTTTCCGCCCAGCAATTTCCTACAGTATTTCGTCCAGCGGCACAGGGTTCCAGTTGGCGCTGGTGAGTTTCCACTCGCCGCCTTGGTAACGCCAGAGCGTCTCGAAGTCGTAAAGCTGGCCCTGGTCTGGAATCCAGCCGGGACCACCGGTAATCAGAGCCCTGAATTTTGCTGAGGCTGTTTGCTCACCGGTTTCATTGACGCTGATTGGAAAAAGCTGGGCATGCAAGCGCTGGTGGCGATTCAGTTGATAAATCACCAGGCCCATTAGTTGCTGGCGGTTCAACTGTCCATTCTGGCCGCTGAAGTCTTCGCTGACATGCTTGATGAATTGCCGGCGCTCACCGTCTTCGATACGAGTTTCCATTTCACGTATGGCTGCAATGACCTGCTGACTGACGGTCAGGGGAGGACTGCAGGCAGAAAAAGCAGCAATCAACCATACAGCAACGAGAAGTGGGGTCAGACCCCGGCTCACTCTTCATTTTCCAGGTAGGATTCGAGCAGGCGCGAAGAAACCACGATCAAGTCATGCTCGGTGACAATACCCACCAGCTTGCCGTTCTTAGTCACCGGCAGACAAGCCAGCCTTTGCTCTCGCATCATGCGGATTGCGTCCACCGTGCTGGTCTCAGGAGGGACCGTTATTGGTTCTGTATTCATTATTTCTTTCACGCTGACCTTGTGTTCACTGCCCGCCCTTCCGGTGGCAACGAGGCGCAACAGGGCCCGGTGCGACACCAATCCCACCAGGAAACCTCGGTCATCTTCAACCGGCACGTGACGAATGTGGCGCCAATCCATCAGGGACGCAGCGAAATCGACAATGTCGTCCGGACGCACGGTAAAGAGATCAGTGGACATGAACTGGCCGACGCGGCGGTAGCTTTCCCGCCAGTCCTGTTCGACGCTGTATTCTGCCAGAGACCAGTCACAAATCGGTTGGCCGCCGGACTGTTGTTCGACCATGCTGGAGACGAGGCAGCGCATGCGTTGGTTTAAGGTGCCGTTGTCTTCCATTTTTTCCAGGGATTCCAGTGCCCAACGGGCCCCCGTTCTACGCTCCGTTACGCGGTCGTGCAATACACCCAGGTAGCGGTCGATATCATCCTGGTCTATGCCCGCTTGCTGCAAACCTTCGCGCGCCAATGGCAGTAATTGTTCCAGCACCAACTCCTTGGCGGGCATGTGAGTATCGTTGAACCAGCACATCTGCGCCCGGATGCCATCGCGGGCTGCACCCAGGAAATTGGCCTTCACATCGGCAAAACTTAGATGGTCCCTGATATCCTTCACCTGTGCCGACATGCCCGCCATCATGCCGAAGAAAAATGCCGCGTTGGCCATCTCGTCGATAACCGTTGGACCGGAGGGAAGCACCCGGTTTTCAATTCGCAGGTGCGGGATATTGTTGTGTACGCCGTAACAAGGCCGGTTCCAGCGGTAAACGGTCCCGTTGTGCAGTCTCAGTGCGTTCAGAGCAGGCATAATGCCGCGCTCAATCATTCCCAGTGGATCATCCTCGGTTTCGGTCGTAAGCACGATCCTGAAGCGGGCAATGTCTTCCTTGAATATTTCAGTTGCTGATTCTTCCAGCCAGTGGTCGCCAAAATGCACCCTGGGTCTGAGACCGCGCTCCTGCTGTGCTTCGGATCGTGTGTCGACTGAATGCTCGAACACAGCAATACGTGTTTCGTGCCAAAGTCGTTTTCCCAGCAGAATGGGTGAATTGACGGCAGCGGCAAGCAAGGGGCCGGTCACCGCCTGGGCTATGTTGTATAACTTGGCAAAGTCTTGTGGGCTGACCTGGAAATGTACCTGGAAACTCGTATTGCAGGCCTCCAGCATTACGTTATCGTGCCGTACCGAGAGCTGATCGATGCCAATGATTGTGAACTGGAACTCATCTCCGCGCAATGCACGTATGGCATCGTTCAGGGCGTGATAACGGGGCGTTGGCACCATGGAGTCCAGCCCCAGGTCTTCCATCGTCAATGTCGGCAGAATCCCGACCAGGGCGATATCGCAATCCATCCGCTGTGCCGCCTCGCGTGCTTGGCGATAACATTCCTGTAGCTCGGATTCCATCAGGCGCAGACAGTCTCCGCCGAACTCCTGCGGGGACAGATTCACTTCCAGGTTGAAAAGACCCAGTTCATGGGTGAAGCGGTCATCGTCGATGGACTCCAGCATTTCCAAAGCTTTAAGAGCAGGTCTGTGGGCCCGGTCGATCAGGAACATCTCCTGTTCCGCGCCGATGCGGCTGACACCGGATTCAATCAGGCCTTTGTCCAGCATTTCCTCCAGCGCACGTACTTCAATCAGCAGAGATTTCATGAACGCCTGGTGAGTGGCTCCTTCTGTATTCAGTTTGACGTTCTGTTCGCCCATAAGGTGGTCTCCTCAGGAGGTTTGCTTTGCTCAGACAAGAATAATAAACAGTGCTGGCCAGTTCTGGCAATGAGTATTGTTCAATGGCTGGTACTGATCTGGTACTCCGTCAACATGAACTCAACGGAGTCCTTGCTGCGGTCACTACTGTGTGATGCAATAATAAGCTCATTATTTATCGTCAGGATCAGATAACAGGTCCTAACACCCATCAACATGCTTTCACTGTTAAGTGCAATAGGCAAAAGGTATGCAGGAAAATGAGGGTTCAACGTGAGCGCGCCATGGCTAGATAGTTATCCCGACGGCATCCAGGCTGAAATTGATCTGGGAGAATACGGTTCCATTGTCGAAATTCTGGAGCAAAGCTGCTCCAGGCACAAAGACCGGACAGCCTTCGTCAACTTCGACACCCGGCTGACCTATGCCGAGCTGGAGCTTCAGACGCGCAACTTTGCCGCCTGGCTGCAGAAAAAGGGCCTTGAAAAAGGCGACCGCATCGCCTTGGTCATGCCCAATATACTGCAATACCCGATAGCGTTGTTCGGTGCGCTCCGGGCCGGTCTTGTCGTGGTCAATACCAATCCCATGTACACCGCCAGGGAAATGAAGCATCAACTGATGGATTCCGGTGCGCGCGCCATCGTCATCGTGGAAAATTTTGCCCATGTACTGACCGAAATAAGCAACGAAGTTCCAGTTGAGTTCGTGATCACGACAAAAATCGGGGATCTGCTGAACTTCCCGAAAGGACTGCTGATGAACTTCAGCATGAAGTATGTCAAGAAAGTTGTCCCCGGGTGGAATCTGCCGGGTTCCGTTACCTTCACCGAAACGCTGAAGGAAGGTAAGAACTTAAGCTTTGAAAAGCCTGATCTGGGCCACGAGGATCTCGCTTTCCTGCAATATACGGGCGGCACAACCGGTGTCGCCAAAGGCGCCATGCTGACGCACCGCAACATGGTGGCCAATATGCTGCAATCAAGGGAATGGATGAAAGCAAAAGGCATCGGCACGGACATTGAAACCGTGATTACCGCGCTTCCGCTTTACCACATCTTCGCCCTCAGCACCAATTGCATGGTATTCATGTCGATTGGAGGAACTAATATATTGATTACCGATCCCCGGGACATGCCGGCGTTCATCAAAGAGCTCAGCAAAGTACCCTTTTCATTCATACCTGGTGTCAATACGCTGTTTAACGCAATGCTCAATACACCGGGTTTCGCGGACCTGGATTTCAGCACACTCAAAGGTGCGCTCGGGGCCGGCATGGCTGTTCAGCGGTCTGTCGCAAAGCGTTGGAAAGAAGTAACCGGAATAACCTTGGTCGAGGCCTACGGCCTGACCGAAACTTCGCCGGGCGTGTGTACGAACCCCATGGATCTGGAGGAATTCAACGCTTGTATTGGTCTACCCATGCCCTCCACCGAATGCGCCATCATGAATGACGAGGGTGAACTGCTTCCCCAGGGCGAAAAGGGTGAGCTGGTGGTGCGCGGCCCGCAGGTCATGAAGGGGTACTGGCAACGCCCTGAAGAAACCGCCAAGGCCATCGACGCCCAGGGATGGTTCCACACTGGAGACGTGGCGACAATTCGGGACGACGGTTTCGTTCGGTTCCTTGGCCGTTACAAGGAATTGCTCAAGGTGGGTGGAGAGAACGTTGACCCCGTCGAGGTGGAAGCGTTTTTGCTGGGGCATCCAGGCGTTAGTTCGGTCCAGATTGTCGGAGTAGCCGACCAGAATCTCGGAGAGGTGGCCTGCGCCTGCGTGGTCTTAAGAGAAGGTCACCAGGTCTCGGCTGAAGAAATCATCGGATATTGCCGGGGTAAACTAGCCAGTTTCAAGCTGCCCAAGCACGTTCTTTTTATGACTGAATACCCCATGACTCCCAGCGGCAAAGTCCAGAAATTCAAGCTTAAAGACCAAGCGGAAGCCGCTCTGGGATTGGGGGTTGGCCAAGCCTAGTGTCAGCCTGTGGCCCGGCTCACCGCTAGTTCCAGCGCTCGCCCCGCCATCACCCCGGTCAGGTGCTCCCGGTACTCCGCCGAGCCGTGCAGGTCTTCCATGCAGTCGATACCGCGGGATGCCCGCTGCGCCGCCCCGGCCAGATTTTGCGCTGACGGCTCCTTGCCGGTCAGGTAGCGTTCCGAGGCCTTGGCGCGGACCGGAACTGGCCCCGCTCCGGTGACTCCGATACGCACCCTTCGGCATATGCCATCAGCATCCAGGGTTACTAAGGCCGCGACGCCGACTATGGCGAAGTGGGACGCCTTGTTTGCGAATTTTTGGTAGGAAGTACCGGTGTGAGGTGGCAGGCCGGGCACGAAAATTTCAGTAATAAGCTCTGTTTCCTGCAGTTGTGTGGTGAAAATATCCACGAAGAACCGGTCGGCGGCAATGGTCCTCGCTCTGCCTGCTCCGGTGGTGCGGATCCTGGCTTCCAGAGCCAAAGCCACGGCGGTGATGTCGGCGGCAGGGTCGGCATGGGCTATGGCGCCACCGATGGTCCCCTTGTTTCGCACTTGAAGGTCGCCCAACTGGGCGGCAGTCTCCGCCAGCGCCGGGGCCCGCTGTTGCACCAACGGTGATGACTCCAGCATGTAGTAAGTGGTCATGGCGCCTATGGCCAATCCACCGTCCCGCTCTTCGATGGAGCTCATGCCGGGAATCCGTCCCAGGTCAACCAGGTGCCCCGGCTGAGTCAGCCTCAGCTTCATCAAAGGCAGAAGACTATGACCGCCAGCTATAACTTTGGAATCTCCCGGATGCCGCCGGAGTATGGCCAACGACTGTCGGATGGTGGAAGGGGCATGGTATTCAAAAGCCGCAGGTATC
>JADFKH010000170.1 GCA_022565025.1 Pseudomonadota bacterium | reverse complement strand
CGACACGATGCACGCGGCACCGACCCCCGAAGCCGATGACCGCACGAGTTACCGCATCAGTGCCGTCACCGGCTATGCGAAACCCGGTAGCCATATGCCCAAAGCCAAGGGCGGCTACAACAACGTCTTGCACCAGAGTGAAGACGGACAGATCGAACACCTCTCAAAGGTGACCGAGCGGCTGAGTTCGAAGGACTAGCGGGGTGCTGCGCGGCTAGTCGAGAATCAACTCCAGCATCGAAGCCTCACCGGGTACGCCGACCCGGAGCGGAAAACCGTAAAAGCCGGTGCCCCGGTGAACGTACAGGCGGTTTGATCCCAGCGCGAAGAGCCCGTGATCGGGCCAGGCACTGCGCGAGAGCACCGTCCAATCCAAGCCGAGACTCACCAGACCCACCTGCCCTCCATGGGTGTGGCCCGACAGTACAAGGTCGATCTCTCCGGGTACGATGTCCCGAAAGCCCAGGGGGTCGTGCAGCATCATTAGAGGCAGATGGCCGTCGATGCGGGGATACCGGGCCAACAGGTCCGCGAGATGCTTGCCGCGCTTGTGCCGGACGTTGTGTCGGACATAGTCCGCTCCGACCAGCTGAACCGGACCGATCGGCGTTTGCGCAATGGCTTCTTCATCGACCAACAACCGGACACCCAACTCTTCTAACGCGCCCGCGACCTCGTCGGCGGCTTCGTGATCGTGGTTGCCGAGACAGGCCAGCACTTTGCCTTCGAGGACGCTGAGTGGCGCGAGCGCATTGGCCAGCACCTTAGCCAGGCGGGGGCAGGCCGGCAAGGCATACTTTAGGCCGTCAATTGTATCCGCCAGGTCAAGCTTTGGGCAAGAAAATTTGCTGCCGTATTTTCATGGCACGATCCTGGGAGTAAACTGGCAGCGGTTTCTTACTGGTCCTGGGAGAATAGCCGTGAACGACCGCCAGGTCTGTGATTTTCTTAATTCAGAACTTGCAACACCTGAACGGTTGCGGGCCGAAATTGATCGTCACTATCATGCTGATGAGGCCAGCCTGGTCAAAAGACTGCTGGCGTCGGTCCGGCTCGAGCCTGCCGCTACGGATCGTGTTAATCAGCGAGCCCGTTCATTGATCAGCGCCGTTCGGGCGAAAAAAGCCAAGCAGGGCTTACTCGATGCATTTATGCAGGAATATGACCTGTCTTCGGAGGAAGGCGTTGTGCTGATGTGTCTCGCAGAGGCTTTGCTGCGGATTCCCGATGATGAAACCGCGGAGAAGTTGATTGCCGACAAGCTGGGTGGTGCCGATTGGGAATCTCATCTTGGCAAGAGTTCTTCCATCCTGGTCAATGCGGGTACCTGGGGCCTGATGCTGACCGGCAAACTGGTGGCCTTGTCTGAAAACACCCGCAACAATCTCGGGACTATATTGGGGCGGCTGATCAACCGCAGCGGAGAACCGGTGGTGCGTACGGCAATTCGCCAGGCCATGCGTATCATGGCGCATCAGTATGTGATGGGCAGGAATATTGATGATGCATTGGAGCGTGCGCGACAGAAAAAAAACCGGATCTACCGGCATTCCTTCGACATGTTGGGTGAAGCCGCTCTGACTGCTGAAGATGCACAGGGGTATCAGGAAGCCTATCGCACAGCAATTGCGGCGATCGGCTCAGGTGACCAACCTGCAGACATATTTGCTGCGCCTAGTATTTCGGTAAAACTCTCTGCGCTCCATCCCAGGTTTGAATTCAGCCAACACCAACGGGTTCTGCGTGAAGTCGTTCCGAGGGTGCTGGAACTGGCACAGCTGGCGATGGCCAACCAGATTGGGCTGACCATAGACTCCGAGGAGGCTGATCGCCTGATGCTGACGGTTGACGTGTTCAGCCACGTATTACGCGATCCCAGCCTCCAGGGCTGGAACGGCTTGGGCCTGGCCCTGCAAACCTACCTGAAGCGGGCAGACGCGTTGATCGACTGGTTGGGGGAACTGTCTTCACGTACCGGCCAGAGAATTCCCATTCGCCTGGTGAAGGGTGCGTATTGGGATACGGAAATCAAGCATGCGCAGGTAGAGGGTTTCCAGGGCTACCCGGTTTTCACTCGCAAGGCGAATACCGATGTTTCCTATATCGCCTGCGCCAAGAAGGTGCTCGCCAACCGGCAGGCTTTTTACCCTCAGTTCGCGACCCACAACGCGCATACCATTGCAATGGTTACGGAACTGGCGGGGGAGCGTCTCGACTACGAGTTCCAGCGCCTGCACGGCATGGGCGAAGACCTGTACAGCATTATCCTGTCCCGGCAGGGTTTCCGGCACGCATGCCGGGTCTATGCGCCGGTGGGCAACCATGAAGACCTGTTGCCGTATCTCGTGCGTCGCTTGCTGGAAAACGGAGCCAACCAGTCCTTTGTCAATCGCTTGGTGGACGAGAATCTGCCGGTGGAAGAGGTTGCCGAAGATCCGATCGAAAAAGTATCCGTTACCGATCCCATACCTCATCCTGCGATTCCTTTGCCCCGGAACCTGTATGGTGAGGAGCGATTGAATTCATCCGGACTGAACCTGGCCAGCGAGCTCGAGCAAAAAGCGCTGGCGCTCTCCATGCAACCATTTGCCCGCACCCGTTGGGAGGTAGCTCCCTTGCTGGCTAGTGAGTCTCGGGAAAAGGGTCCGGTACTGCCAATCGTCAATCCAGCCAGACTCGCTGATTCGGTGGGACAGGTCCGCCAAACCAGCAAATCGGAGGTGGACCAGGCTATTGCCGATGCGCAGGCCTTCGCCGTGGAGTGGGACCGTACAGCAGCGAGTGTAAGGGCGTCCATGCTGGAAAAAACAGCGGACTTAATGGAGGAAAACCAGCCTGAACTGATGGCCCTGTGCGCCAGGGAGGCTGGAAAAACCGTCCATGATTCGGTGTCAGAAATTCGCGAAGCGGTTGATTTTTTGAGATATTATGCCTTACAGGCCCGAAAAAACTTTGCTTCACCCGTGGTCCTGCCCGGTCCCACGGGCGAACACAATGAACTGAGTTTGCACGGCAGGGGTGTCTTTGCCTGTATCAGTCCCTGGAATTTTCCGTTGGCCATCTTTACCGGCCAGGTCAGCGCCGCCCTTGCCGCCGGTAACACGGTCCTGGCCAAGCCGGCGGAGCAGACACCGGCCATTGCTTGCTTGGCCGTTGCACTGATGCACCGTGCCGGGGTGCCGCAGCAAGCTCTCCAGTTGCTGCCAGGTGATGGAGCTTCCGTTGGCGCCATGCTGACAGCCGATCCCCGGATTGACGGCGTAGCGTTTACCGGCTCAACTGAAACCGCAAGGCTGATCAATCGTTCACTGGCGGCAAGGGACGACGCACCCATAGCGACGCTGATTGCTGAAACGGGTGGTCAGAATACGATGCTGGTCGATAGTTCAGCGCTCCCGGAGCAAGTGGTCATTGATGTCATCAGCAGTGCATTCCACAGCGCCGGTCAGCGCTGCTCTGCGCTGAGGGTCTTGTACCTGCAAGAAGATGTTGCGGACCGTATAATGGACTTGTTGGCCGGAGCGATGAATGAGCTTGTGATGGGTGATCCGCGCATGCTGGTGACGGATGTCGGACCGGTGATCGATCAAAAAGCGCTGGCCGGTTTGCAAGCGCACGCAGACCGTATGGAAAAAGAAGGCAGGCTGATTGCCAGGACACCCGTGCCGCCGAACCTGGATGGTTATTTTTTCGCACCCTGTGCTTTCGAAATAGATACCATCAAGCGACTCGAAGGCGAGGTGTTTGGCCCGATCCTGCATGTTATCCGGTATCGCGCACGTGATCTTGACCGGGTGATTGAGGATGTCAACGCCACCCGGTACGGCCTGACCCTGGGTGTGCACAGCAGAATAGACCGCACCCAGAAGTACATAGCCGAACAGATCCGGGCCGGAAATCGTTACGTCAACCGTAATATGGTCGGCGCTGTGGTGGGCGTACAGCCTTTCGGTGGTGAGCGATTATCCGGAACCGGACCGAAAGCTGGTGGTCCACACTACATGTTCCGTTTTGCAACGGAGCGAACACTGACCGTAAATACCGCCGCGGTTGGTGGGAACGCCGGTCTCCTGGATCTGGATTAATCAACGAGGACCTGTATTGTACCTGCAGTTTTTTGACCTGAAAGAAGCGCCGTTTTCGCTGACACCCGATCCGGCTTTCCTCTACCTGAGCGTTGCCCACCGGGACGCGTTGGCTCACCTTTTATACGGTGTCGGCCAGGGTGGCGCAGGTGGTTTCGTGCAACTCACCGGTGAGGTGGGAACCGGCAAGACGACCCTGTGCCGCTGCCTGATGGAGCAGGTGCCTGAAAAGACGCAGGTAGCACTGATCCTGAACCCCCTGGTGACAGCACAGGAATTGCTGGCCACCATCTGTGAAGAACTGGGCCTGGAAATGTCGGGGATTGCGCACAGCAACAAGGCCATGGTTGATGCACTCAACCATTACCTGCTGGAGCAGCACAGCCAAGGCCGGCGGGTCGTAGTGGTGATCGACGAGGCTCAGAATCTCAGCCCGGAAGCACTGGAGCAGGTGCGTTTGCTGACCAACCTGGAAACCACCAAGGACAAGTTGCTGCAGATGGTTTTGCTGGGCCAGCCGGAATTACGGCAATTACTGCAACGGAAGAATCTGCGTCAGTTGTCCCAACGAATCACGGCGCGTTATCACCTGGCGCCACTGGGGCAGGACGAATCGTTTGCTTATGTCCGGCATCGAATGAAAGTGGCGGGCGCCAGTCGAAACCCATTTGGCCAATCGGCGCTGCGCGCCCTGTACCAACACTCGGCAGGTGTTCCGCGGCTGATCAACATCATAGCGGACCGTGCCCTGGTCGGCGCCTATGCGAAAGAATCTCATACGGTGAGTGCACGGCTCGTGCATGAAGCGGCGCATGAAGTTCAGCCCAGTGAAACCCGGGTCCGGAACAATCGTTGGCCCTGGGTCGTGGCGAGCGCAGCTGCGGCGGCGTTTGTTGTCATCACACTTGGGATGACCGGAGTAGTCCCGTTTGGAACTAAAAGCCTGCCTCCGGTGGCGGATTCTGAACTGATCTCAACTGAATCACTGCTTGAGTTGCAGAGCGAATATTCCGTCACGCTTGAGACAACTGCGCCTGAATCGTCCCGCATCGATTCCTATAAAACGGATGCTGTTGGCGGTGTAAGTGAACCTGGCAGCGGGCAGCATGACTCCCAGACGCTGCCCACTATCCTGGACGAGTCCTGGCTGGATAGTCAACATGAGACGGCCTGGCAAGCATTGGCAGACCTTTGGCATGATAGCGGCCGGGCCAATGACATGCGGTCAGCCTGTGATGGAGTCGTCGCTACAGGCTACGCCTGCTTGCGGGAACGTGGCAGCTGGGCACGGGTGCAGCAACTGGGACTGCCGGTGCTGCTTGTTTTGCGCGGAGAAGAATCGAGACACTTGCTGTTGCGTGGAATGACGCGGCTTAGTTTGCTGGTAGGGGATGAGCATTCCTCGATGGAAGTTTTCCGTGCAGCGGTGGAAAATCTCTGGCTGGGCGAGTTTATCGTTGCCTGGCCACAGGCGCCGGACTGGCCCAGCCAGATCCAGCGGGGAGAATCCGGCATGGCGGTGGATATCATTATGGAAATGGCAAGCTTCGCCGAACCCGCCTGGCAGGGCGGTGGTATTTTCGATGAAAATTTTGAGTCATGGTTGATGGCGTTTCAGCGGCGCAAAGGGCTGAAGGCCGACGGTATCGTCGGTCCGAATACCTTGTTATACCTCATGGCGCCCACCATAACGGAACCCCGGTTAATCATTGCGGAAGATCTAAAGTACTAGGGCCTGTTAACACTTGCCAGATCGCTGCGACGGGAGCCCATTTTGTTCAATGCAAGGAACGACGAACGTAATGTATTCTATATACTTTAGTGAGGAGAGACGCCGCAGTGGGCAAAATGGGACCCGTCCCTCCGGGTTGCTGTCCCAAATGGCCCCATGCTGCGTTGCTCGTCACTCATTTGGACCAGCCAAACCACACTCCTCGCGCCTTGCCTGGAACCATTTGGGCCTGCAACGCAGTGACCTGGCAAGTGTTTAC
>JADFKH010000011.1 GCA_022565025.1 Pseudomonadota bacterium | reverse complement strand
ACGCTTGGTCCTGTTGCATGAAACGATCCGGGTTGGGCATTGAAACGACAGTCACATTGACCCCGTTGGAAGACAGTTCATCGGCTGCGCTGACCGCAAGACCGACTTCAGACCCGGTGGCGATAATCAGCGCATCCGCTGGCCCGTCTGGCTCTCGGAGCACATAACCACCACGTGCAATAGCCTCAATCTGATCACCGCTCCTGGGCTGATGGGTCAGCCCCTGGCGGGTAAAGATCAACGCTGCAGGCCGGCCACGGTTTTCGATCGCACATTTCCACGCCACGGCAGATTCAACGGTGTCGCAGGGCCGCCAGACTTCAAGCCCGGGAATCAGGCGCAGGCTGGCGACATGTTCCACCGGTTGGTGCGTCGGGCCATCTTCACCCAGGCCGATGGAATCATGTGTGTACACGTGGATGTTGTGGGCGGGAATCAGTGCCGACATACGCACAGCGTTGCGTGCATAGTCGGCGAACACCAGGAATGTTGCGTTGTAGGGAATAAACCCTCCGTGCAACCCAAGACCGTTGCAAATGGCTGTCATACCAAACTCGCGCACACCAAAGTACACGTAATTACCATCTTCGGTGCCATCATTCACATCCACGCTGCCGGACCAGATGGTGTTGTTGGACCCTGCCAGGTCCGCAGAACCGCCAATCAGTTCCGGCAGCAACGGCCCAAAGGAGTTTAGTGCAATCTGCGAAGATTTCCGGGTGGCCACATCGCCGCCTTCATCCTGCAGTTTAATGATGATCTGCTTACTTTGCTCTTGCCAACCGGAGGGCAAGTCACCGGACATTCTGCGTTCGAATTCCGCCGCCAGCCTTTTAAAATCAGAGCTGAATGCGTCGAACCGGGTTTGCCAGTCCGCTTCAGCAGCCAATCCGGCGCCCCGTGCATCCCAACCAGAATAAATCTCAGCCGGAATTTCAAAAGGCGCATGGTTCCAGCCCAGGTGCTGCCTGGTGGCTGCCACTTCGTCTTCGCCCAGCGGCGCACCATGAGTGGCCGCAGTGCCCTGCTTGTTCGGTGACCCGAAACCAATGACTGTCCGCGTACAAATGAACGTGGGCCGCTCCGTTTCGGCTTGCGCCGTATCGATGGCCTGCTGGATCTCGAATGGGTCGTGGCCATCGACTCCGCGAATGACCTGCCAGCCGTAAGCCTCGAACCGGGCCGGCGTGTCATCAACGAACCACCCCTCTACTTCACCGTCGATCGAAATTCCATTGTCGTCCCAAAAAGCGATCAGTTTATCCAGGCCGAACTTGCCGGCCAGCGAACAGGCTTCATGCGAAATACCTTCCATCAGGCAGCCGTCACCCATGAAAACCCAGGTGTGGTGGTCCACGATCTTGTGGCCGCCGCGGTTGTAGCGGTTGGCCAGAACTTTTTCGGCCAGCGCCATGCCAACGGCATTGGCGAGACCCTGACCCAGCGGGCCGCTGGTGGTCTCCACGCCGGGGGTTTCCCCAAACTCCGGGTGGCCGGGTGTTTTCGAGTGCAACTGGCGGAAATTACGCAACTCCGACAGGGGCAGGTCGTATCCGCACAGATGCAACAGGGAATACAACAACATCGAACCATGCCCGTTGGAAAGAATAAAACGATCCCGGTCCGCCCAACGGGGATTCGACGGGTTGTGTTTCAGGTTGTCATTCCATAATACTTCGGCAATATCCGCCATGCCCATTGGCATTCCGGGGTGACCGGAGTTCGCCTGCTGGACAGCATCCATAGACAGAGCGCGAATGGCATTTGCAAGTTCAGTTCGGGTGGGCATGGGTCATACCTGCTCAGGTGTCTAGCCCGCATATTGCACGAAGGCGGACGATTATATGACTATTCATGAACAAATTTAAGAGCTTATTTTCAAAATTATTGCCATGCAAAAAATACAGTTTGTCCTATCCGGTTGTGCAGCGCATCCTTCGTGCAATATGCGGGCTAGTGTCAAGGAGGCACATTAAAAAGTTGGCCAGCGTCAGGCGCGGTTGGCTGCTTTACCGAATTTCTGCAGTCTTCCTGCCTTGTAGTCAGCCCAGTACTCATTCAATTCCTTCTTGACCACCGGCACCAGGAAGTAGATTCCCAACATGTTGGGGAAGGCCATGGCGAAGATCATCGCATCGGAGAAATCGATGACAGAACCCAGTTCCATGGATGCACCAATCACCACGAAAGACAGGAACATTACCTTGTACACGATATCCGTGATCATCGATTCACCGAACAGGTAGGTCCAGGCCTTGAGGCCGTAATAGGACCAGGAAATCATGGTCGAGAAGGCAAAAAGAACAACCGCCAGGGTCAGGATCCACGGGAACCAGGATATTGATGACTCAAAAGCGGCTGAAGTCAGCGCCACACCCTCGCTGGGGTCAACCGACGGATTCCAGGTACCGGTAATGATGATCACCAGTGCGGTGATCGTACACACCACTACGGTGTCGATAAAGGGCTCGTACAAGGCGACGAATCCTTCAGTTACCGGCCGGTTGGTGCGCACTGCAGAATGCGCGATGGCGGCCGAACCGATGCCGGCCTCGTTGGAAAAAGCGGCCCGCTTGAAGCCCTGGAACAACACACCAATTACGCCGCCGGAAATGCCTTCAGCGCTGAACGCCCCATCTATGATCGCTGCAAAAGCAGCCGGGATTTCGCTGCTTTTGGAAAAGATAATGAACAAGCCGGTAGTCACGTATAGCACGGCCATGAACGGCACAATTTTTGACGTAACCCGTGCAATTCCTTTGATTCCGCCAATAATAACCAGCCCCACCAGGGCTGCAATCACCAGGCCAAACAGCCAGCCCTTATCCGCCAGCCAACTGGCATCACCGCCAGTTACCGCCACCACCTGCTTGAAACTCTGGTTGGCCTGGAACATATTGCCGCCGCCGAATGACCCGCCGACGCAGAAGATGGCAAACATCACAGCCAGCAGCTTGCCCAGCGATTTCAGCTTGTCGCTGCGTTCGGCAAGCCCTTTGGAAAGGTAGTACATCGGGCCGCCGGAGACGGTGCCATCGCTGTATTCATTGCGGTATTTCACTCCCAGCGTGCATTCGACGAACTTCGAAGACATACCCAACAGGCCGGCCAGGATCATCCAGAAAGTCGCCCCGGGCCCACCCAGGGAAACCGCAATCGCCACTCCCGCAATATTTCCCAGGCCAACCGTGCCCGACAGCGCGGTAGCCAGCGCCTGGAAATGGGTTACCTCACCTGGCGCATTCGGGTCTGAATAGTCACCCCGCACCAGTTGGAATCCATGCCTGAAAGCACGGAAATTGATGAAACGGAAGTAGAAAGTGAAAAAGATCGCTCCAGCGATCAACCACACGAGGACAAACGGGATCGGGACGCCGGCAATCGGAAAAGATAAAAAAATGAAACCGGCGACCGCATTTGCGAACGGCTCAATTGCTTCATTGATGCGTGAATCGATGCCACTGTCGGCAAATACCGGCATCGAAATAAACAGACCCAACAGGGTTAAACCTGATTTTATTATTGACATGTGAAGCTCCTGGCTCAGGGTACAACGGTGACAGGATGGTCTGCAATCTGGACCAAAGTACTCGCAATGCTGCCAAACAGCTTGGCTTTTATCAGTGATTGTCCCTTTCTGCCAATGATAATGTTGGTCGCATCCAGTTCATTGGCCAGTTCGCTGAGCGTTTCTGCCGGATGCCCGTGACGGATCACACCCTCTGCATCCACCCCCTTGCTGCGCAGGTCTTTGACGATGGGATCGATAATCTGCGAATGGGCCCGCTCAAGTTCATTTTCTCTGCGCTGGTGACGTTCTTCATTTTCCCGGGGCGTGTTGAAGGTGTATGGCGACCAGTTGATGACATGGACGACATACAGATGCGAATTCGCAACCTTGGCCAATTTAGTCGCATAAGCCACGGCCCGGTCACTGCACTCGCTGCAATCGGTCCCTACAAGTAATACCTGGGTCATTTGTTGTTTACCTCATGCTTATTCCGGTTCACGCCGTATATTACATTAGCCGGCCCAAGGGTAGCGGTTTAAGGATTCCGCCACTTAATCGAACATCCCATTGAGGGATTCTGCTCCTTTGGACCGGCACCGGTCTGCGCAACCTGTTTCAGCGCTAGAAAGAGATCCCGCCTTACATCATTCATGTCCGAATTTTTGCCGCTCTCATCCAGCATTCCCCGGTATTGCAATTCGAGTTTGGCGTTGTAACCGAAAAAATCCGGCGTACAAACAGCGCCATACGCCCGGGCAACTGACTGCGTCTCGTCCACCAGGTAGGGGAAGGGATAGGCCATATCTGCAGCCACGCGTTGCATGTTTTCCAGCGAATCCTCGGGGTAGTATTCCGTGTCATTGGGCATGATCGCAACACTTTGAATGCCCAGCCGTTCCAGGTCATGAGCATCCCGCACCAGCTTGTGATTGATGGCCTTGACGTAAGGGCAGTGATTACAAATAAACATAACCAACAAGCCGTTGGGGCCGCGGCAATCGGCCAGGGACCAAGTGTTCCCATCCACCCCCATTAGAGAAAAATCCGGGGCCAAGGCCCCAAAATCGCAGACCGGTGTTGCAGTGCTCACCATTGATCAGAGGTTCCTAAGGTTGATTCAGGTCTGAAAGCCGCAGTATATCAAGCATTGTCTGAAATATTTTCCACGAAAATTCCAAAAAATTTGCTATGATTGAATTAAACTTTCTTTAAGTTTCGCACTCAAAGGCATGAGAGGCATTGCGGGAGAATAAATTCGCATCGGTTGTTTGGCTTATGGACATCAGATTGAATCACAGATTACTGCGGATGGGAATTTCATTCTTCTGTCTGTCGCTGTTCCTGACTGCCATACCTGCCATTGCAGCGGAAAAGCCCGCTGTGGGCTCTGCCCGAATTAACTACACGCATGGCAACGATACGGCTGGCCTGATGCATGTGCCTGAAGGATTCACCACGACACAGGCATCAACCTTTCAGCTCATCCGGGACAGCCAAAGCGCAGGCCTGGATTTTGACCTGGGTGGAAGCGAAATCAGGAAATTGCAATTACTGCTCGATCAGCCGGTGACCCTTGGCGCAGGTTCGCATGCACGTGTTTTGGATAGTGGCGCAAACCTGATTGGCCTGGATGCAACTCTTGATATTCCGCTGGGTAACCATTTCAGTCTGACTGCAGACGCAGACCAGCAACTGGGTAAAGCACAATTCCAGTCACTGGGCAGTATCCATTGCATCAACGGCATACTTCGTCCGGATTCTTACACGGCCTCAGGATGCCAGTTTGTCAATGAGTCCTATGCATCCTCCAACAGCAGGCGCATCAGCCTTGGCGCCCGTTATGACACGGGCAATGCTTCCGCTTCGATTAACTGGTTCACACGCAATGCCGATTTGAGCAGTCCTGATGTGCGACAATTTAACATGGCCAGCGGTATCTCCGTGGCGCCTGACAACTTATTGGTGCCCGGTCTGGGTAATCTCCTGCTTGCTCCTTCCGCCTACTTGGATCCTCTGCAACAATTCAAGGGCCAGACCACCGGTGTCGATCTGGACTTCCGCGTGGGTATAGCAACAGACAGCAAAGGAGATATTCGCCTCGGATTGGCGTTCAGCCGCGTGCTTGATGCAGATTACCAGGGCATTTATTCGAACAGCCAAAACCCACTTTCATGGACCCTGGCAGAACCGTTCAATTCCGCAAGGATGAACCTGGAATGGAGTGGCGGTAATTTCAGCAGTGGAATCCGGGGATTCTACCGTGAACCTGTGAACTTCCTGAACCGCAACAGCGTCGACAGTTTGACCACTTTTGATGTTCATTTCACCTGGAAAACACCGTGGAATGGCAGCCTGAGCGTGGGTGCCAGCAATATACTCAACGCGGGTGCAGAGGAAACAAGCAAGGTTGACATTCAACCGAGCGATCCTCTTGAGTCAATTTATGGACGTATCCCATACGTCAGGTATCAGCAAGACCTGTAAGCTTGAATCAGAACTTCCCAGCAGTCTGCCGGACTTGTCATACCCTGACATGATCGTGCTAGACTCTCGCAGTTTGGCGTTTAAAAATAATCAAATGTATAAATTTCTTATCGTCATCCTGTTTCTCACTATGCCTCTGTGTGTCACCGCAGCCGAGGGTTTCTCCTCGCTGGAAGAACAAATGTCGGGCAAGGAATTCACCGCAACCGGGCTTGACAAGCTGACTGCCGAAGAGCTGGAGGCCCTGAACAACTGGATTCGCAGCCACTCTGTGGCCACGCTGGACCAGCCCAAAGCTGGAAGTTATGCCGTCGCTGGTGCTCAGCAGGATAAGCGTGGTTTCAAAAACAAAAAAGATTTTAAACAGGACCGTGTGCCAATCACCAGCCGAGTCAAGGGCAGCTTCACCGGTTGGAGTGGTCATACCTTGTTCGCGCTTGAAAATGGCATGATCTGGGAACAGTCGGACAAGGAAAAATTTTACATCCAAGAGGTTCAGAACCCCGAAATCACCATCAAACCTGGCATGTTTGGCACTTGGCGCCTGTCCGTGGACGGCCACAATTCAAACTGCCGCGTGAAGCGAATCCAGTAAGACCGGACAATTCGCGGAAAGCTTAAATGCTCGGGTCAGTCTTCTGAATCGGTTGGGATTACAATTTCCGCCGGAATTTCGGGCGCATGAATTCTTTCTGCCGGAGCTTCTTTTGCCGGTGCCGGTTACGCAACAGCAATACCCTGACAAACAGGTAGGCAACAGCAGCCAGAGCCATGAGAATGAACGGTCCGGCTGAAGAGGGGTGCTCAAAACCTCCTGAATCCCACCAATACCATCCAAAGGCAGCCACGAAAGCAGTCATCACCACGTAGCTGGTCATATTCAGGTGATAAATCTTATCGCGCAGCTTCCGCGCCCGGAATACTTCGAACTGCTCTTCAGATACCTCCCCCATCTGGAAACCGCAATGGCTGCAAATGGGTGCATGGCTCGAAATTTTCTTGCCGCATTCAGCACACGCAATGATTGCCATAACAGCCTTCCTACGATCCGAAAAACCTCAACTCCGCACGCAAGCCACCTGCTTCGCGGTTGCTGAAATGGATTGACCAGCCGTAGAGTTCACACAGGCGCTTGACGATAGCCAGACCCAAGCCGGCGCCTTTACCGGTGATGTTCTGACCACGGTAATGTCTATCGAAGACATGCTCCAGTTCCTCTGGCGGTATACCAGGCCCCGTATCATCCACAGTCACCCGGCCATTACCGATGGTAATGACCACTTCACCCTCGGCGGTATAGCGCACAGCATTACCGATCAGATTACCCACCGTCACCGCAACCACTGATTCGGGGGCGATCACGCTGACCCGTTCTTCCTCTTTCACCCTCAACTCCAGCGGCTTGTTGCCCACCAGTGGCTCATACAAGTGCACTAGCTCGCCCACGATTTTACCCACATTGTTTGCCGTGCGGTCTACGTCGATACCTTGTTCTGCACGAACCAGGTGCAATAACGCGGTAGTAATATCCGCTGATTGCCTGGCCGCCCGCGCAATTCGCAGCAAGCGGGTTCGAACCTTGGGATCCAGATCGGATTGAGCTAACAGCAGTTCAGTCGCACCGGTAATCACGGTCAGGGGTGAGCGCAACTCATGACTGACGTCTGCATTGAATTCCCGGTCACGCTCGACCAGGTGTTGAAGCCGGTCGGCATAACTGTCCAGCGCAGCGGCGAGCTGACCCACTTCATCATCGGCAAAATGCACCGACAAGCGCTCGGGCTTAGCGTCCTCACTGAGCGTATCCAGGCGCGCGGCCAAGTCCGTAACCGGCTTCATCACCCGCTTGGAAGACCAAGCGCCGAGTGTGAACGACAACACTGAGAACAGAAGCACAACGCCAACCAGGGCAAAAATCAATTGCCTTTTCAGCAATTGATTGTCACTTACGTCGTAAATCAGGAATGCCCAGAGATCATCCTCCTTGCGCACCGCCGCCTTGAAGACACCTCCTGCGATTTTGACGTCGTGAACTCCAGTTGGCAAGGACCGTACCTGTGCATTGACCGTCTGGTTGGGGTCACCCACACGGGTGATGTAGCCCTGGATCCTGGTGTAGAACGGCTCCACCAAAGACGGATCCAGACGCAATTGGGTGACATAGTCATCCAACTCCTGTTTCAGTGTCGCACCGATCAGTTGATCTTCCAGGTAATTTTGCAGAAACAGCGTACTCAAGGCGAACAACACGCTGAGCAGTGTGCCGAACAGCAGGAAAGAAAGGGCGATCCGGCTTCTAAGCCTGCGGCGAAATTGCATCCGATTCCACCAGCCGGTAGCCAATGCCGTGGCGGGTTTGAATCATATTAGTGCCAAAAGGTTTGTCAATCGCGCCGCGGAGGGAGTGAATATGAACCCGCAAGCTATCACTATCCGGCATTTCATCGCCCCACACTTCCGTTTCAAGTTCTGCCCTTGAAACGACATTGGGTGAAGATTCCATCAAACGATGCAACAGTTTCAGCCCAATCGGGTTCAGGTAAATCTCGGTTCCCGTGCGAGTAACATCCAGCGTGTCGACGTTGTAAATCAGGTCGCCCACTCTCAGCTCCCTTTGATTCAAACGCCTGCCCCGACTGGCCAGCACCTTGAGGCGCGCCTCGACTTCCTGTAACTCAAACGGTTTAACCAGGTAGTCGTCCGCCCCCGTATCGAACCCGGCCAGCTTGTCTTCCAGGCGGTCGCGTGCGGTCAATATGAGCACAGGTGTATCCTTTCCTGCCTCCTGGCGAAGTTTGCGACAAACTTCAAGGCCATCCATTCCGGGTAAAGCCAGGTCCAGAACGATGGCATCGAAATAGTTGACGACAGCCAGGTGCAAACCGGTGACACCATCGCCGGCGAAATCCACCGTATGACCACGGTCTTCAAGGTAATCACCCAGGTTGGCCGCAATATCGGGATTATCTTCTATGATCAGGACGTGCATTGAATACCCCTGGAAATTTCTTTAGAAGTCGCCCCCCAGGACCTCGACTCCTTCCAGGCCCTTGGCCAGCGATTCGGCGTCACCGCCTTCATCGAGCTTGATCATCAGTCTGACTTCATTGCGCGAATCTGCGTAGCGCAACGCATCATCGTATGAAATCTTGCCTTCTTTGTACATGTTGAACATGCATTGATCGAAGGTAATCATGCCATGGTGTCCAGAATCGCGCATCACTAGTTTTAACTCATGAATCTCGCCCTTGCGAATGAGGTCTTTGACCAGTGGAGTGGCCATCAAGACTTCAAAGGCCGCCCAGCGGCGAGAGCCGTCAACTGAGGGAATCAATTGCTGTGCGATCATGGCTTTGAGGTTAAATGAAAGGTCGAGAAGCAGTTGTTCGCGATAATCATCCGGGAAAAAATGCAGAATACGATCCATCGCCTGGTTGGCGTTGTTGGCGTGAAGCGTTGCCAGCACAAGGTGTCCCGTTTCTGCAAATGTGATGGCGTGTTCCATTGTTTCCTTTGTTCTGATTTCACCAATGAGAATGACATCCGGTGCCTGCCTTAGCGTATTCCTCAACGCAACTTCAAAGGATTCGGTATCGATTCCAATTTCGCGCTGGGTGATCAGGCTCTTGCCATGTTGGTGGACATATTCGATTGGATCCTCAATTGTGATGATGTGACCAGTCATTCTCTGGTTCCTGTAGCCAACCATTGCCGCCATCGAGGTTGACTTACCCGTGCCGGTCGCGCCTACAAAAAGGACGATGCCCCGCTTTTCCATCGACAGTTCGGATAGCACGTCGGGGCAGCCAAGTTCTTCGTAGGTAGGAATCCGTGATTCAATCCGTCGGCATACCATGCCAATCATGCCCTGCTGGTAAAATGCGCTGACCCTGTATCGCACTTCGGAACCCAGTGAATAGGCAAACTGGCATTCCTGGGTATTCCGGAATTGCTCTCTTTGCCGCTCCGACATGATGCTGAGCGTTAATTCCTTGCATTTTTCAGCGTCGAGTATATCAGTGGAGATGGGTTTGATCTTGCCATGTACCTTGATGCAAGGAGGTGCGTCCACCGTGATGAAAAGGTCGGAGCCTACTTCTTCGTGTAATTGCTTTAACCACCCGTCAACTACTTTCATTTGCCCGTCTCCTACCTGAACATTTTCTTATCGACCGCACGTCTGGCAGCTTCATGTTTAGTGATCAAGCCACGCTCGATAAGTTCCTCGAGAGCCTGGTCCAGCGTCCTCATGCCCACATTACTTCCCGTCTGGATGGCTGAGTACATCTGGGCAATCTTGTCTTCCCTGATCAGGTTCCGGATTGCCGGGGTAGCCACCATGATTTCCCAGGCAGCAATCCGGCCACCCCCGATACGTTTCATCAGCGTCTGGGAAATCACGGCCCGCAGCGACTCCGAGAGCATGGAGCGCACCATGGCTTTTTCACCGGCCGGGAAGACATCGATGATACGGTCAATGGTCTTGGGGGCTGAGCTGGTATGGAGCGTGGAGAACACCAGGTGACCGGTTTCTGCGGCCGTTAGAGCCAGGCGGATCGTCTCGACATCACGCATCTCTCCCACCAGTATGATATCCGGGTCCTGACGCAAAGCGGCACGCAACGCCTGGTTGAATCCATGTGTGTCGCGATGAATTTCACGCTGATTGATGACGCATTTTTTGCTCTTGTGAACGAATTCGATCGGGTCCTCAATGGTGAGAATATGGCCTTCCACCGTGCCGTTCAGGTGATCGACCATTGCAGCAAGTGTTGTGGATTTACCGGATCCGGTCGGGCCGGTCAACAATATCAGTCCGCGTGGCGCGTCAATGATATCTCGAAAAATAGGGGGTGCGCCTACATCCTCGAGCGTCCACACAGTATCCGGAATGGTTCTGAAAGCGCCGCCAACTCCCCGCTCATGGTGAAAACAATTCACTCGAAAACGCGCCAGGCCCTGGATCGCATAGGAATAATCGACTTCGAGATTAGCCTCGAAATCACGCCGCACCCGATCGCTCATCGTACTGTAGATGAGCTCCTGGAGCTGTGCAGTTTCCAGGGCGGGCAGGGTCAGCCGACGGATATCACCATCTACTCGAATCATCGGGGGCAGCCCAGATGACAGATGCAGGTCCGAGGCATTATTTTTGACCGAAAAGGCCAGCAACTCAGCAATATCCACATTCCCTCCTTGAAAAGCTTAGGTCGCGCTACAATGCATAACAAATCGCGTAGAAATGCATGTTTCAGATCCCTGATTCAGACGCGCCGCCCCTAACCATAAATCAATGCATAGTTTCCTGCAAGATGAAAGACTTGAAAGCAAAAGTTCATAATGTGCGTTCGCGGATTGAATGGGCCTGCGAAAAAGCCGGACGCAAGCCCTCGGAGATCACGGTCCTGGCCGTCAGCAAAGGGCATCCGGCAGCTCGTATTCGGCAATTGCACAAGCTTGGTTTGAGTGCTTTTGGGGAAAACTATGTGCGCGAAGCGGTAGAAAAACAGGCCCAGCTGGCGGACCTGGACCTAAAGTGGCATTTCATAGGCCCTGTACAATCCAACAAAACCCGGGTGCTTGCGCAGTATTTTGACTGGGTGCAAAGTGCAGACCGGGAAAAGGTTCTGCGGCGTCTGTCGCTGCAACGATCTGAAGCGCTCCCGAAACTGAATATCTGCATCCAGGTCAACATCGACCGGGAAGAACAGAAGGCTGGCGTACTGCCGGAAAACCTGGAGGAACTGGTACATTTTGCCCTGGACTTACCAAACCTGCGCTTGCGCGGGCTGATGGTGATCCCGCAACAGGCTTCCGCCCATCATGATCCGGCAAGGAGCTACCGGAAGATGGACGATTTATTCCGTTCCCTGGTTTCCTCCGGCATATCGCTGGATACTCTATCCATGGGCATGTCAGCTGACCTGGAACCTGCCATCATGCAGGGGAGCACTATGCTCCGAATCGGAACCGACCTGTTCGGCATCAGGGCAAGCCAGAAAAACCCGTAAACGAACCAGGAGGACAAACAAGAACATGATGATTACCTTCATCGGCGGTGGAAACATGGCGACAGCGTTGATCAGTGGACTGATAAAAAGCGCCTGGCCTGACCTCAAAATCAAAGTATCTGACCCCAGCGAGGAAGCGCGCAACCGCCTTCAGGCCGCATACGAAATAGAGCCATTCACTGACTCTGTCGCAGCAATAGCTGGAGCGGACATTATTGTGCTGGCGGTCAAACCCCAGGTCATGACCAGGGTGCTTGACCAACTGGCCGGCCACACCGAGCCCCGGCAACTGGTACTTTCCATTGCGGCGAGCACAAGCCTCGCGACGATCACAAAAGCACTCGGGAAGGACCAGGCCGTGATCCGTTCAATGCCCAATACGCCCGCTCTTATAGGTCATGGCATCTCCGGTGTCTGCCCGGGTAAAAACTGCACACCACATCATATCGAGCAGGCTGAGAAGATACTCTCTGCAACCGGGGAAGTGGTATTGATCGAAGATGAATCCCTGATGGACGTCGTCACTGCGCTTTCTGGCAGCGGGCCTGCCTATTACTTCCTACTGACCGAGGCACTGGCTGTCGCCGGACGTACGCTTGGCCTGCCTGGAGAGGTGGCGGACAAATTGGCTGCATACACTGCCTTTGGCGCCGGCGCCATGGTTGTTCAAAGCGACGCAGGCGCTGCTGAACTGCGGCGCCAGGTGACTTCACCCGGCGGTACAACCCAGGCGGCACTGGAAGTGCTGGAATCAGGCCTGTTCAGCCAGTTGGTGTGCTCCGCCGTTGCGGCAGCAACCAGCAAAGGCAGGGAGCTGGCCAGTGATTAACTCCTTGGTTAAGGCTTCAACAGGAGCACGGATCAAGTGAATGGATCTACCGTAAGCGCCTTTTCCTACTTGGTGGGAACCTTGATCGACCTGTATGTGGCCGCTGTACTGCTGCGCTTGCTGCTGCAATGGGTCAGGGCGGATTTTTACAACCCACTTTGCCAGTTCCTGGTTAAGGTAACCAAACCCGTCCTGGGCCCTCTGCGACGTGTCATTCCTTCGATCGGGCGCCTTGACACCGCCTCAGTGGTGTTGATGCTAGCGCTTGAAATCGTGGGAATCTGGGGCATCAGCTATATCGGATCCACACCGATGAACATCCAGCAAATCGTGGCATTTGGCGCCATTAAACTCGTGATGACCCTGTTGATGACCTATTTTTTCCTGATCATAGCCTCGGTAATTCTCAGCTGGATCGGCCAGCGGACACACCACCCGATTGTGCCGCTTGTCTATCAGTTGACAGAACCCGTATTGAAACCCTTCCGGAAATTCATTCCACCCATTGCGGGCCTTGATCTCTCGCCCTTGTTTGCACTGATTGCAATACGGTTCCTGGTTGTTCTGCTGGGATGGTGAGTTCGTGAAATAGGCGGGCTAGTTCAGGGATTGAGCCTCTGTTTTGTCCAGACCCCGTCATCAATCGTGTACAGAAACCGGTCATGCAAGCGGAATTCCCGCTGGGTCCAGAATTCCACGGACTCCGGACTGAGGACGTAACCTGTCCAGTGGGGCGGCCGTGGAACCTCCACGTGCTCATATTTACGCTCCAGGTCCCTGACCCTTTGAAGCAAGGTTTCGCGGCTATCCAACGGCTCTGATTGCCTCGATGCCCAGGCACTGATTTGGCTGCCCCGGTCACGAGTTGCGAAGTATACGTCGGCCGCTTCAGCCGATATTTGCTTAACAGAACCCACCAGTTGCACTTGGCAGCTACTTGCCTTCCAGAGAAAAGTCGCCGCCGCTCTGGGGCAGGCGGCAATCTGCTTTCCTTTCATGCTGTGCGTATTGGTGAAGAACACGAATCCGTTCGCATCCAGCGCTTTTAGCAACACGGTACGAGACGTTACGAGACCTTCACAGTCGCTGGTTGCCAGCACCATGGCCGTGGGTTCGGGCTCACCGGACACTTTTGCCTGCTTGAAGGCCTGGTTGAACTGCTCAATAATTTCCTGCGACAAGCTCACAGCAGTACTCCTCCAAGGTAATATTGCCATGAAGGAGTACTAGCCCGCATATTGCACGAAGGCGGATGATGATATGACTGTTCATGAATAAATTTAATAGCTTATATCCAAACTGTTTTGCCAGCTACACCGCAAATTCCGGATCCTTCGTGCAATATGCGGGCTAGTCATTCGGCCGCTGACTCAGCCGCTGACTCAGCTTCCATTTGCCGTTTCAATTTCGCCTGTGGCAGTGTCCTCAACCATATCAACCAGACGACCAGTGCATCAAGGATAATCAGGGCCTGCCACAGGTACAGGTGGAACCACATGAAAGCAACCTGATTCCATTGTCCGAGGTAAAAAAGGCTGATGATCCGAATCAGGTTCAAAATCTGGATTGCAAAAAAACCAATGACGAAACCGATGATCTTATTTTTAAATGGGGCTGGAAAGGAGAAAATCGCGGCAAACAAAATTATTACTGCCTCCACGCCGTTGCAACCGCGCTCAATGCGCACACCGAACCCGGTCACCGAGCTACGGATAACATTTTTGTAGGATTCAACGTTATCGTCAAAAACTTGCAGAATCCAGACACTGACGTCAGCAATGAAGGATGTAAATGGCAGGATGACGTACTCTTCTGCCGGCTGTAGAATCTCCAGCGTGAACAGACCAACCAACATCACTGTGAACAATACAAAAAAGCGGATCATAAAATTGGCAACCAGGCTTGTAGAGAATTCGGCAATGTTAACCAAAGTTGTGCCGGAGTGCACGCGTCAATGTTTCTCCTCTGACCCGTGATTAAAGCTGGTTCGAACATCTACCTGATTGGTCCAATGGGATCTGGTAAAACAACCATTGGACAGCGCGTTGCAAAACGGCTGGAAATGGAATTTCTTGATTGCGACCGGAACCTGGAACGGCAGACAGGTGCCAGCATCAACCTGATCTTCGATGTTGAAGGTGAATCTGGTTTCCGCAAACGGGAAAGCAAAATGCTGAGAGTCCTGACGTCCGGACAAAATGTACTGCTTGCCACCGGTGGCGGTGTTGTCCTCAAGGAAGAAAATCGGGAGTTGTTGCAACAAACAGGTCTGGTCGTTTACCTGCAGACATCGGTCAGCCAGCAGTTGCATCGTCTCTGCCTGGACCGCACACGTCCTTTGCTGCAGGAGAAGGACCGGCAGCAAAAACTGACCCGTCTGGCGGCAGCCAGAAATCCTATTTACGAAGAACTGGCAGATCTTGTCTTCCCCACCCGGAACCATGGCCCGGAGATCACAGCACGACACCTGACCGAGGCCATCCTGTCATACTGGGAACCATCTTCAACACCAGATACCGCGATTGACCCGGATAGTTCATCGCACGGAACCGTGTAAACAATGATAACCGTCGAAGTGAAGCTCGCCAGCAGCAGTTACCCGGTCTACCTGGGCAGTGGCTTACTGACCGCGGCAGAGCTATTGGAAAGACACCTGGGCAGCGGCAAAACACTCATCGTGAGCAACGATGTAGTTGCCCCTCTTTATCTTGGCCAAGTGAGGACATCACTGGCCAACCGGGATGTTGAAATACACATCATCCCCGATGGTGAACGCTTCAAGACTGCGGAAACCTGGTACAGCATCATTGACAAGCTCGTGGACATGCAGGCACGGCGTGACGCCAACCTAATTGCGCTCGGTGGCGGGGTCATAGGGGACATAGCGGGTTTCGCAGCAGCCTGCTACATGCGTGGGATCCGGTTTCTGCAACTTCCAACCACACTGCTCGCCCAGGTAGATGCTGCCGTCGGTGGAAAAACGGCAATCAACCACGCTAAGGGCAAAAACCTGGTGGGCGCTTTTCACCAGCCAGCGGCGGTTATTATTGACTCCGCTACGCTTGCAAGCCTTCCCGAAAGGGAGTTCAATGCCGGTTTGGCTGAAGTCGTCAAGTACGGCGCCATCAACGATGCCGGCTTTTTTGCTTGGCTGGAGGAGAACGCTGCAGCCATCAGGCAACGGCATGCAGACACTCTGCATCATCTGATCCTTGAATCGGTGAAAAACAAGTCAGCAATTGTATCTCAGGATGAAAAAGAAGCGGGAATCCGTACCTTGCTGAATTTTGGCCACAGTTTCGGCCATGCACTCGAAGCTGAATCGAATTATTCGCGATTTCTACATGGTGAGGCAGTCTCGATCGGGATGGTAACTGCAGCCCGCTTGAGCGAGATACGCGGCTTGTGCCAGACGGGCACTGCGAAGAGACTTGCGACACTTTTGTCTATCCTGGGCTTACCCGTTAAACAACCGGCCGACATCAAGATCAACGGTCTGACCAAGGCACTGGCACTCGACAAAAAGGCCCTGGCCAGTGGCCTGAGGTTGGTATTGCTGCAAGCGATGGGGCACGCCGTGGTCGATAATCAAAGCAGCGACGATGACATCCTAGCCGCCATGAAACAGAGTTTGGTCAGTCCAGAATAAATCAATGGTTGCCTCGTACTCCTTCAAGGTGATATTGCCATGTTCAGAGTTAAGCAGATGATCCAAGACAAGACACAGACCGCAAACAATGGCTGGTCCTTGTTAAGGGCTGTAACGCCGTATTGGGTCATCAGCAATGCTCCCTTCGGGCGAGGCGAGAAGGCATCATCTGCTGTGTTCCCTCTCTGGTGAAGGACGTGCCATTCCCTGCGAGACGCGCCTTGCAGCTAATACCTTCTCGTCTCGCTTAATCGTCACATAATATAGGACACTACACTAGATATGACAACGGAACTCAAGAACGACACATTGATACGTGCCTTGCTGCGCCAGCCGGTCGATCGCACGCCCGTGTGGATCATGCGCCAGGCCGGGCGCTATCTGCCGGAATATCTGAAGATCCGGACCGAAGCAGGCAGTTTCATGAACCTCTGCCAAACCCCTGAGCTGGCTTGTGAAGTAACGATGCAGCCCCTACGACGTTTTAAGCTCGATGCCGCAATCTTGTTCTCCGATATCCTGACGATACCGGACGTGATGGGGATGAACCTGTATTTCGAGGAGGGCAAGGGCCCCAAATTTGCGAATCCCATAACTTCATCATCAGATATTCACAAGCTGCCCAGGCCGGATGTCGGAGAATCCCTGGCCTACGTAATGGATGCCGTGTCCATGGTGCGCCGGGAACTGGACGGCAAGGTACCGCTGATCGGCTTCAGTGGCAGTCCCTGGACCTTGTTCACATATATGATCGAGGGAGGCTCCAGCAAAACGTTTTCCAAGTCCAAAAAACTGATCTACCAGGAACCAGCACTGGCCCACATGCTGCTGGCGAAGCTTGCCGACACCGTGACGGATTATCTTAATCTACAGATAGAAAGCGGGGCGCAAATTATCCAGATTTTCGACACCTGGGGTGGTGTGCTCTGCGCCCGGGCTTTCAAGGAATTCTCCCTGCGCTACCTGACCAGAATCGTCTCGGGTCTAAAGCGTGAGAATGAAGGCCGGCGCGTACCGACCATCCTTTTCTGCAAAGCCTGTAATACACAACTGGAAGCCCTGGCCGACACCGGTTGTGATGCGCTGGGTGTGGACTGGACAATATCCTTGCGCGAAGCGCGTGAGAGGGTTGGAAGCCGGGTAGCCCTGCAGGGTAACCTGGATCCGGCAGTTCTGCTTGCTGACCCGGAGACCATCCACCGCGAAGTCAACCATACGCTGACCAGCTTCGGTAAGGCACAAGGGCATGTCTTCAACCTGGGGCACGGTATAACGCCGGATGTCAAACCGGAACACCTGGGTGCGTTGATCAACTCAGTCTGGGAGCTCAGCCCGGCGTTTCACTAGTGTAGGGTCCTGCCTTGTACGTATTGAATCTCCGTTCCAGAGCCATTTCCATTAGTAACGGGCCGAGGGTTGATGCCAGGAACGGTGGCAGCATTCGCCTGACGCCCGTCGACGGTCCGGCGTTTAACCGGACCGGACCGGGTGTAAAAAGTAGGCAGTGGTCCATCGAAGCATTGTCATCGCACGGATCCGCCAGGCTGATTTCCACCCGGAAATCAACGTCCGAGCAGAGCTTTTCTCCACCCGGGCAGGGTTCAACCGTTATTCCCATCCGTTGCAAAAGAAACTTGACTGAACGGCCCAACTCGTCTTCAACTGAAACATGACAGATCATGGAAGAAAGCAGGCCGGAGCTCGTTCCGCGCTTCTCGCAATGCCCCGGCTCAATCGCATCCGGCAGAAAGACACGAAAGCTACTGCCCGAACCGGGCTTGCTGATACAGTCGAGTTGACCCTTCAGACGGGAAACAATTCTGCGGCAGATAAAAAGGCCTAAACCGGTACCACCGTGGACCCGGCCAATGCCCGGACCCGCCTGTACGAATGGCTTGAAAATGCGCTGGGACGCGGCCTGGTTGAAGCCACTCCCGGTATCGGTGACCAGCAATTCAAGGCCGGTATCTTTGCCCTGCCCTGGCGGTGCCCGCCTGGCCTCGATCACCACCAACCCTGACTGTGTGAATTTGATCGCATTTCCAAGCAGGTTGTCGATAATCTGCCGGAGCAGGCGTGCATCGCCGAACCATTGTCGTGGGAGCTGCGGGTCAATAACCAACAACAACAGGTCGTTCTTTATCATCGCCGCCCTGGTATGACAACGAACAGCCTGCTCCAACAATTCCGGACCATCGAGCACACAGTGTTCAGGAGAAAATGGGAACACCGTGCCGTGCCGCTGCGTATGGATACCGCCGATGAGCCAGTGCATCTGCCGGATCGACAGTTTGACCGCATCCACGAACTGTTTTTGCTCGCCATTGAGCGTTGTGCCGTCCAGCAACTCCGTCATGCCCTGGATTCCATTGAGCACGGAGCATAGTTCATGGCCAAGCATGGCTAGATTCTGTTCAGATTGGTTGGATCCCCTTTTACCCTGCATTTAATTTCCCCTTGAACACCGCATGTCAGCTGACACAACAATTACAGGGTGTGCGGTACCCAGTAGATTTAATCTACACCCCGCGCGGCCCTAACGCAATGGTGAGGGCTATGGCGAGGCAATATTCGGAGAAGGTAGCTATTGGCGGCGAATGTGAATGTCTCCGCTGAAGCTTTCCAGCCGAATCAGGGCCCCATTATTGCCTTCGTGGTACTTAAGTACACTGCCCGGGCCTTTGGAAACCTTAACGGATTCACCAAAATCCGATCGAATATCACCACTATAAGTCTGGATTACAAATCCGGCCTGCTGCGCCTCAGGCAATCGCAGCACGAGATCACCACTCATGCTTTCACTGACCAGGCGGCCATTATCGCTGATGGTAAGGTCCAGTTTCATATCACCGGAAACCGATTCAAACCGCCCCCGGTCGACTTCCTCGGCGATCAGTGACACATCACCTGATATCGTGCTGATTTCAATTTCACCCTGCACGCCGCGCAGCGAAATATCGCCACTGACAGTCTCGACCGAGGAACGGGAAACTGAACCTGCGAATTCAACTTCACCACTGACCGATTGAATCTCGAGTCGCCGGGGTGAAGCTTCCACTTCCACATCACCGCTTACCGTGCTGAGCACAATGCTTTCACCCGCGCTGCCATTCACATCAATATCGGCACTGATTGTTTCCACTTCGATGCTGGCGCCAAGCGGCACCCGAAGATACAAGTCGGTGTCATCGATATCATGCCCCTTGCGCTGATTTCGAACCCGTATCTGGATTCCATTGTCGGTTGCAGAAATCTCGACTTTCTCTACATCGTCACCCAAATTACCCTTTATCTCGATCTTCGCCTGGTTCCAAACGGTCACTTCAACGCTGCCGACCATGTTTTCAACCAGCACATGACCATCGGCTGCCATGTCGCGCGTCTCATCCAGATTCTGGCCTGATAAACCGCTCAATGGAAACAACAGAGCTAGCGCTGGCCAGGCCAGTACCGGCCCAGCGAGCGATACCGTGAAAAGTTTCATAGGGTCGTCCTCCTGCTGTTTTGGTCAAGGGAAGCAATCTGCATCAAAAAATCAAGCTGCCGGGACCGCAGTTCCAGCAATTTCGCACTCAGGAAAGAATTGCCGGGATTATCCCGCAATGCGTTGGTCAGTGCGGTCTCAGCTTCACTCAGGTCAAGCCAGGCGGTGGTCAGATTTTCAACCGCAAGTTGCGGTAGATTTTCCCGGAATTCCCCGACTGAAATAAACTCCCGCAATGCAGCCTGGTACTCGAGTTCACTGGCAGTCAGGGCTCCGGCCAGGCCACCAAACCACACAGCTTGCGCCTGATTCGCCAGGTCAAACCCGGGCTGCGCCATTCCGGGCGTGGTGTCCCATTGCCGCCCGATCAGAACTCCGGCAACTAAGACCACTGCAAAGCTCGCAGCTACACCGTGTATCCACCAGCGACTCGATGACTGCTGGAGGTAGGGAGTGTCCTCCTGTCCTATCCTTTGTGCAATGGCCGGCCAGGCGTCTGTGTCCGGCGTGATCTCACGGGGCAGAGACCCCAGCCTAGCCAATAATTCCTGTTCGCTTAATCCTTGTTTCATGAATCCAATACCTCACGAATCAATTTCCGTGCACGGTGTAATTGCGCCTTGGAAGAACCAACAGCCATCCCGGTCATTTCCGCGATTTCTGCGTGCCGGTAGCCTTCGATGTCATACAAGATCAACACGGTCCGGGCTCGTTCCGGTAGCCGCACTATGGCCTTTTCCAGGTCCATTTGTTTATCGGCGACAACATCCCGAACACCGATCGCCGTCCTTTCGGCCACCTCATCCATCGGAACCTCGCGCCCGACTCGGCGTAGCCGGATGCGCCTGTCGCTCAATGCTACGTTTACCGCAAGCCGGTGCAACCAGGTTGTAAAGCGACTTTCTCCACGGAAGCTGTCCAGCTTTTGCCAGGCTCTGATGAAAGATTCCTGCAGGAGGTCTTCCGCCAGCGTGGCATCACCGCCACAAATCCGCCATAACAATCCGTAGATGCGATCCCTGTTGTTGCGGTAAAGTTTTTCGAAAGCAGCGCTATCCCCATTCCTGGCCGATTCCACCAGCATGGATTCATCATCGTGCTGTACACAACCTGCTTGCCACGATACCACCGCGCTTGCTCCTCCATAATGATTGGACTGTTACCCTGGGCAAAGGGTTTAAAACCATTTAACCAAGTAGGAATCCATCGGGTTGGATAGAGGAGCCCGCTCTTACAATAATGCTGCCGCCACTCTTTCCTGTTCCGCCTTCAGGGCCGCAGGGGTCCTGGCGCCGTAGGAATCGAGGTATTCACCAAAATCAGAAATTTCCACCTGCCAAGCTTCGCGGTCGACTTCGAGCAGGGCTTTCATTGTTTCTGCCGGCACATCGATACCATCCAGATTCAGATCGCCAAGCCTTGGTAGATAGCCGATCGGTGTCTCAACAGCATCAACTTCGCCCGTACAGCGTTTGATAATCCACTCCAGCACGCGCATATTGTCGCCAAAGCCTGGCCACATGAACTTGTTGTCCTGATCTTTGCGGAACCAGTTGACATGGAAAATCTTCGGCAACTTGTCCGAGGCATTCGAAAAAGTGAGCCAGTGCTTCCAGTAATCCCCAAAGTTATAGCCGCAGAAAGGTTTCATGGCCATCGGATCACGGCGCACCACGCCGACGGTATCGACATTGGCCGCAGTAGTTTCCGAAGCCATGGCTGCGCCGTACAACACGCCGTGGTTCCAGGACTGGCTTTCCATCACCAGCGGGACCAGTCTTTCCCTGCGGCCGCCAAAAATGATGGCGGAAAGAGGTACGCCGGCCGGCGCCTCGGCCTGGTCTGAATAGGACGGGCATTGTGACATGCGCACCGTGAAGCGGGAATTGGGGTGAGCAGCAGGTCCGCGTTCCGGATCGTAGGGATTACCCTTCCAGTCCGTTACCGGCACCCGATCGTCCAGGCCTTCCCACCAGGGCTGGTTATCGCTGGTGATGCCTACATTGGTGAAAATCGCATCGTGAGTCAACGTCGCCAAAGCGTTGGGGTTGGTGCTCTCAGCCGTTCCCGGGGCGACACCGAATAAACCCGCCTCGGGATTAATGGCCCACATACGCCCGTCATCACCCACGCGCATCCAGCAGATATCGTCGCCGATGGTCCACACTTTCCAGCCCCTGTAGTTTGCGGGAGGTATCAGCATAGCCAGATTGGTCTTGCCGCAAGCTGACGGAAATGCGGCGGCAACATAGTGAACTTCACCCGCGGGGTTCTCGATCCCGACAATCAGCATGTGCTCCGCCAGCCAGCCCTCAGATCGGGCCTGATAACTGGCGATACGCAGTGCGTGACATTTTTTACCGAGCAGGGCATTACCGCCGTAACCGGAACCGAAACTCTGAATTTCGAGATCTTCCGGGAAATGCATGATGAACCGGCGCTCGGGGTCGAGGTCGCCAATGGAATGCAGACCCTTGATAAAGGTGCCTTCGCGCTCGATACGGCGCAGTGCAGGATCGCCCATGCGAGTCATCAAATGCATATTGACCACAACGTATGCGCTGTCCGTTATCTCTACGCCGCAGCGTGACAGAGGTGAGTCAATAGGGCCCATGCAATAGGGAATGACATAGAGCGTCCTGCCTTTCATGCAAGCGCTAAAATACTCCCGCATCTTTGCCCGTGCCTCAACCGGCGCCATCCAGTTATTGTTTGGGCCCGCATCCTCCTCGCTTGAGGTGCAGATGTAGGTCAAGTGTTCTACGCGCGCTACGTCTAAGGGATCTGAGCGGTGAAGATAACAACCGGGGTGTGTATCCTGGTTGAGTTCAAGGAAATCACCGCTTGCGATCATTTGATCAGCCAATTCCTGATACTCTGCTTTGGAACCGCTGCACCAGTGAACATGTTCGGGCTGGGTTAGCTGTACTACCTGGTCCACCCAGGCTTTCAACTCTTGATTTGTGGTCATACGATATCCCTGTTGATGGCTTTAGCCCGCATATTGCATGAAGGCGGACGATTACATGACTATTCATGAACAAATTTAGTAGCTTATATCCACAATTATTGACATGCAAAAAATACAGTTTGTCCTATCCGGTTTTGCACTGCATCTGGCTTCACATTTCGGTCGTTCTCGCACGTCCATGTGCTCCACGACACCGGGACTCCTGTCCAATGGCCGATCCTTCAAAAACCATAGCTATGGCTATGCTTGTT
>JADFKH010000169.1 GCA_022565025.1 Pseudomonadota bacterium | reverse complement strand
TACCCCACAAAGACCCCAGCCGACAATGACAGATTACAACAGGTATATATCAAAGGGTTAATGATGTATGTGATTGATACAAAAAGGGCAAAAAATGCCCTCTCAAGGCGGAAACACGAGTTCGATTCTCGTAGGGAGCACCAGATTCCACGCCCTGAAGGCCCGGACCCTGAACCATTATCCAGCGGATAAAAAAATGACTTTTGTTGTTATCGAAAACTGCATCAAGTGCAAATACACAGATTGTGTCGAAGTGTGCCCGGTAGACTGCTTTCACGTAGGCCCGAACTTCCTGGTGATCGACCCGGAAGAATGTATCGATTGCACGCTGTGTGAACCCGAGTGTCCTGCCGAAGCGATTTTTCCTGAAGATGACCTTCCCGAAGGACAGGAGAGTTTCATCAAGCTCAACGCGGATTTGTCACTGGAATGGCCCGTCATCACGGAACAGATGGACCCGCCGCCCGATGCCATCGAGTGGGACGGTAAGGAAGGCAAGCTGGAACTACTCGAAAAGTAAGCGCCAACTCGCACATGCGGGCCAGCCCGCATAGTGCACCATTAGACTCTAACCCAACCGGGCTCCCAGCACGGCCAGTACGTGCTCAGCTGCATCGGGCTCACAATCTGTTCCATCGGCGTACTTGATATAAATGCGGCTGTTCTCACCATCCGGGCGGACATAGACCTGGTAGGTTCCGCTGTAGTCCTTCCTCTTGTCCCTGCGCCAGAATGCCAGGCTTCTGAAGAAGCCTTTCTTGAGGTCATCAAGCTTGTGGTAATAATCAAAGCGGTGGACGCCTTCCTTATCCTGCGTGATATTCCTCATACCACTTCTGTTGATGACAATATTCAGCCTGCGCTCGGTGCTTTCATACGTATCCTGGACCAACAGGTACATACCCTGGTCCGACCAGCTGATACGTGCATTGGCAGCGATACCTGAAGTGGTGCTGGAAATCCTTGGCGGCATTGAGTCCGGTGCAAATGAGGAAAGCGGTCTCGCCGGTGACCCAATAACCAACGCAGAGATCGAGGGCGGTGCGTTCAGATCTTCCGGAATGGTCAGGGATTTGCTCTCTGCAGACTCGTAGTATTGAGGCTTCTTACCGTCAGATGAACATCCGGCAGCCGTGAGCAATACCAGTACCGGCAAATAGCAGGCAACTCTTGAAATCAATTTAATAACCACCCGTATGTGGAATCAAGTCAACCGAGGTTCTGGAAGGGACATTGTACAGGATTGCCCGGATGTCGGATTCACCTTGTTCGGTGAAGGGTGTAAGGTGCGCTACGATACTGCCGTCAAACCTTAAGAATCGTTTGTGATAGCGGTGTCATGGTACTTGCGGTCCTAAAGTCTGACAAGTGAACGAGTATGCGGGTCAAGATTGGTCTTGCTCCGGTTCAGAAGTCTCGTCTTCCGCGGACCTAGGCCAGGATCGTAAAACGGCCTGCACCAGGGTAGCCAGCGGAATGGCGAAGAAAATTCCCCAGAAACCCCAAAGGCCGCCAAAAAACAGAATGGCGAGAATAATGGCCACCGGGTGCAAGTTGACGACCTCGGAAAACAGTAAGGGCACAAGAAGGTTTCCATCCAGCGCCTGGATCACCGCGTAGGCGATCATGATATTGCCAAAACCCCAGGACCAGCCGAACTGGAAAAAGGCAATCAACGCAATCGGGATGGTAACCACCGCGGCGCCGATATAGGGAATCAGGACGGAAAATCCCACCAGGGTTGCCAGCAATGCAGAGTATTGCAGACCCAGTATGATGAACGTGATGTAAGTCACTGAGCCAACGATGAAGATTTCAGACACTTTGCCGCGAACATAATTGGCGATTTGCGCCTCCGCTTCATCCCACACCTTGGTCACCAGGGTGCGTTCCTTGGGCAAGTAGCCGGCCGCCCAGTTGACCATCAACTCTTTATCCTTCAGAAAGAAGAACACCAGCACTGGCAGTAACACTAGATAGACGACCAGCGTGACCAAGCTGCCAAGGGAGGACAGGGACCAGCTCAGCGCCTGCTGACCAATACCAGCGATCTCCTGTCCGACCTGGCTGATAATGCCGTTCACCTGCTCTTCAGAAACCAGTTGAGGATAGTTTTGCGGCAATTGCTTGAGCAGTGTCTGCCCTTGGGCAATGTAATCAGGCAGCTGCTGTACCAACTGGGTCAATTGTCGGGTAATGATCGGCACCAGGCCGAATAACAGAAACAGTAAAAAGGTCACGAACAGAAGAAAGACAATGATTACCGCCAGCATCCTGAACATGCCGAGCTTTTGCAAGCGGCTGACGATGGCCTCCAGCAGGTAGGCGATCACCAGGCTGGCGAACATCGGAGCCAACCACTTTCCCAGCCCGATAATGACCGCAAACCCAACCAGCAGGAAAACCCCAAGGATAACGACCTGAGGATCAGAGAAGGAGCGCTTAAACCAGTTTTTCAGCAGTTCCAACGATGATTCCTCTGCTCAGCTCTTGTTCAGAGGGCACGATTGTGAGCGATAGGGGCGAAAAGGAATCAGAAGTTCATTGTCCACAGCGCTTCTAATTCGAAACGCTGATTCAGATCATCCGTGGTCACACCCAACACACTACCGCCAAAGACGAACTCAGACGGGGCATAGGCCGCGTTGAAATGCAGACGGCTACGCTCTCCAGTACTGCGGGTATAGCCCAGCACCATGGCGCTGCTGGCCAAATCACCTTTAAGTGCATTTTTCAGCACCTGCGAAGACGGAGATGGCTGCGTCCGGGTGCTCAGATCGATGTGCCATTGGTGGTCAGCACCGTCGCTCCAGGTGAAACCGACGCTGTATATGGTCAGATCCTGCCAGTCAAACGAGGGACTGGTTGAGTCCCCTAACAGCGACAGAAAGCGGTTGGGCAGGAAACGGCTTTGAAATGCGTTGATTCCGCTGTACATCACGCGCTCCACCGCCACGTTGAGCCAGGATCGTTCACTGGCCTTGAAAGCGAGTCCCACCCGGGCGCGGGCCGGGATATCAAGATCAGCGTTTTGCGAGTACACACCCCGATAGGCGGCGAATTCATCCATGTCGATGGTCGATTGGAAGCCCGCATTCAGGGCGATGCCACTGATGACTTCCTGGTGGACGGCCAGCCTTACACCGGTCCCATAAGAGGTTTCCTGGTAGGGCGAGTAGCGCGGTGAAGCCCATAAAATTCTGTCTGGCGTGCTGGCTGAATAAAGCCCAAGATTCGCAGCGCTGTAACGTTGATACGCGAAGACTGCCGAAACGCCCAGGATGCCATTGTCAGTGAATTGATGTTCAAAGCCGGGCGAGAAATACTGCCGTTCGAAACTCGTACCCTGGAAGACTGCATCTGTTTCAAATCCGGGCAGCAGATAATCACCGGCAGACTGCCACTCGAAGTCGAGAATCATCCAGGAATCAGGAGGCCGTTCCAGGCCACTGGCAAAATCCGGTAGAATCGGGACTTCACTGCTCCGCAACCAACTGATCCTGATGGGTTCAGCGTCATTCGGCAACAGGTACGAGGGCGTCAATTCCCGCGCCAGGTATTCCTGCCAAGGACCAAGTTCAAAACCAATGATGTAGAACGATGTGAACGCTGCTCCGCCCGCTGCGAAGCTTGCGACAGGCAAGCCGGTGACCTGGGCACCGGCAAAACCCGGCAGTATTCCCATGCAGGCCAGAACTGTAATAGCGGCTCGCAGTCGCAAATCCACACCCTACTTAACAAAAACTCACACCTATGCAGGGTGGAATATGGCAGGAATACAACAGCAAGTCAATATTGATTGTCAAACAAAAGTCAGGACGGAGAAAAGGGGCAGCCATTCTAAGCCAAGTTATTGTTTTTAAATGAGCTCCTGCCGGCCAGAATCCTGGCTCGCTGGGCTGCCGGAATCACTGCCATTTGCACGCCTGAAACCACTTGCGTTGCTGGAAAACAACAAGCTTGACCCGCAAATTGTAAATTACTTTTCACCAAACCTTGAATAAGGCTGGCTACAGGGGGATATTTGTTAGAACTCAGTCTCGGCTTCAGTGTCGATATACGACAAGGGAGAATCTTCGGATCAATAATGCCCACGGTCAAACGTAATAAATACTACCTGTTCAGGCTAGGCTTGACTGTGCTTGTGGCCTGTATCAGTCTGACCAGTGTCGCTCAGACGGAACGGCTGGAACTGCCGGATATGGGTGCCTCAGCAGACACCATTCTGTCGCGAGCCGAAGAGGCGGAATACGCCAAAGCACTGGTTCGCCAAATGCGCGCCTATGAAGTGCTGAACGAAGACCCATTGATCAGCGCCTACTTCGAGGACATGGGTTTCCGCCTGGCCGCGAACAGCGACCGGCCCGACAAACCCTTCACTTTCGTAGTAATCAACCAGGATGTCGTCAACGCCTTTGCCGCTCCCGGTGGAGTCGTTGCGCTCTACAGTGGCCTGATCCTGGCTGCTGATGATGAAAATGAAGTAGCCGGCGTGCTGGCACATGAAATCGCACACATCACCCAGCAACACCTGTACCGAGCCCTGGAAAACCAACAGGCGATGACCGTTCCCCTGGCCCTGGCCACGCTCGGCCTGATTCTGATCGGTGGTGGCAGCGGTGAAGCAATCCAGGGCGCCATGCTGGGCGCCCAGGCCGCCGCACAGCAGGCATCGATTTATTTCACGCGCCAGAATGAAACCGAAGCCGACCGGATCGGCATCCGGACCTTATCCAGGGCAGGATACAACCCGATTGGCATGGTTGAGTTCTTTGAAAAAATGGGCCGGATAACGCGTGCTGGAGGTGAGGGCCCGCCTGAATTCCTGAGAACACACCCGGTATCGGTCAGCCGCATCAGTGAAGCAAAAAATCGCGCCGAGAATATGCCCAAATCCGAGCCTTCCGATGGCAGGGATTTTTACCTGGTACAGGCGCGCCTGCGTGCCATGATCGAAGAATATCCGGACAAGGCTCTGGAATTTTTCAATCACAGGATCGACAGGGCGGACACCAGCCAGGCTGAGAGCGACTCGCTTTTTTACGGCTCGGCAATCGCCTTGCAGCGCAAAGGAGATTACCAAGAAGCCCGAAAACTCCTCTCAAGCCTGATGGCCAGGGAGCAGCATGTCGCTTATGAACTGCAGCTGGCGGACCTGGATCTCGATTCCGGGCACGAACAGGCTGCGCTGGACCGGTTGGATGATCTTTATCACAGTTTTCCGGGCAACCATGCCATAGCCTTGCAGTACGGCCGGGCATTGCTCAAGAACCGCGATCCCGGTCAGGCCAAAACGGCAAGCGTGATATTGCGCCGGCAATTGTTGACTCACCCCGATGACCCGATGCTGTACGAGTTATACGCCCGGGCGTCAAATACGGCTGATGATTTTGTCGGTGCCAAGGAAGCCATAGCAGAATCCTACTACCTAAGAGGCGGCACCCACGAAGCCGTGCTACAACTCCAGGAACTGGTTGGACGTGATGACCTGGATTATTACCAGAGAGCCAGGATTACAGACCGCCTGAATGAACTCCGCGTCGAACTGACCAAGATGAACCTGAAGCACTGAAAACTAGTGTAGTGTCCTATATTATGTGGCGATTAAGAGTGACGTGGTCAAGCTATTTGTTACAACCCAGTTAAGCAACCTTTCTTAATTCCATCGTTTCCATTTCGTACTGATTGGGACTTTTGTAACCCAAATATGAATGCAGGCGATAACTGTTATAAAACATCGATATATAATCCAGAATATCCTGCTGTGCTTCATAGCGAGTCTGGTAGTGCCGCCAATGCACCCGTTCCTGCTTTAAGCTGCCGAAGAAACTTTCCACCACCGCATTGTCCCAGCAATTCCCCTTGCGGCTCATGCTGCCCAGGATCCCATGCGCTTTGAGTAGCCGCCGGAATGCATGACTGGCATACTGGGATCCCCGGTCAGAATGGTGGATTAAACCCGCCTTTGGCCGGCGCAACCAGATTGCCATCGTCAATGCATCACACACCAACTGTGCCGTCATGCGGCTGCTCATACTCCAGCCAACCACTTTCCTGGAATATAAATCAATCACAACCGCCAGGTACAACCAGCCTTCCTGGGTCCAGACGTAGGTGATGTCTGAAGCAAACACCTGGTTGGGTTGCTCAACATCAA
>JADFKH010000168.1 GCA_022565025.1 Pseudomonadota bacterium | reverse complement strand
GGGGCGACAGGAGTAGGAGTGCGAACGTCTGCGCCGACAATGACATATTTGGTAATGATCCAGTCAATCCTACTCTTTGGTGGTGCGTATGGAACGAGCAGGGCACCGATGATGAGACGGAATTCGAGGTCACTGTGGATGCCACTGGTGCAGCCCCTGGGTGCTGGGCTACAGAGAGTATCGTAGATAGCGCTGTTGCAACCGATAACGACTGCGGTAGTAGTAGTAGCCCAATAGATATTGACTTGGGTGACAGCGAAGAGTGCACAATCATCAACACGGCCTTCTTCGAAGGCATCCCGACCCTCAACCAGTACGGCCTGGCCATCATGGCTCTGCTGATGCTGGGTGTCGGTTTCGTTGGATTCCGCCGCTTTGTCTGATCGCTGATATTACTTTTCAGCTTTAAAGACAGCTAGACAAAAACCCCGCGGTCGCGCAAGCACCGCGGGGTTTTTTTTCTTGCCAAAACGGGGTCAGAGTCACAGACTCTGACCCCCAAGTTTGCTAACAATGGTTCAAATGGTGCGCAAGGGAATTTTGCAGGTAGTCTGTTTTTTGGTTCTGGGCCTGTCCCTCGCACCGAAATTGGGGTCAGAGTCACAGACTCTGACCCCGAATTTCGCACAAGCCACCTCGGCAAGGTTCACGGTTGACGCCAGGGTCGATCAGGTGATCCTGGCGCAACTGGACGTGCGCTTGAGTTGTGACTCCGCCACGCCGGCGCAACAGCAGGTAACACTGGATTTCGACGGCACCCATGAGTTCACGGTCAGTGTCCAGGGTACGGGGGGCGCTGCCTGTACGCTGGTGGCCCTGCTGCCAACGGGTCAAAACGTCACTTACGTCGGGGACGGGGGCAGCGTGATTGAACTCGACGATCAGGGTTGCCACTACACCGGGGTTTCGGCCGGGCATGCAAATTTCTGCCAGGTTCGGGTCGAAAAAAAGGCGACCAGGCTGACCGTCTACAAGAAGTGGATTGGCGGCACGGGTGAGGAACCGAATGTAAATATTCACCTGACATGTAACCATCAAACGCAAGGCGCCCCGCTGTGGATCAATGCAGATTCAGCGCAATCCTGGGAGCTGGAAGTGTCCGACCCCAATGGCATTCGTTGCAGTGTGTACGAGGATGAGGACGAAACATTCAGGGCCGATCAGAGCGACTGCAGCAACTTGCTGATCATGCCCGGTGCTGATGAGGCGTGCACGCTGGTCAATACCAAAGTGGTCAAGAGAATCGAGACGCTGAACCGCTACGGGCTGGGCGCGATGATCCTGGTCATGCTCACCGCCGGCTTGCTTGCAATCAAGAAATATCTTGACAATACTTGACAAAAATTTACAAAGGCTGCATAATCCAGACCATAGTATACGCAGGCAGAATACACACAGGGCTCCACACCAGCAGATCGACAGGATGTCGGTCTGTTTTGGTGTCTGGAAATGCACAGTGTCCGGGCAGGAAAATCGTTCAGGGCTTCCTGCCCAGGCTTACCCTTTCCAGGTCTGCCAGATCCTTTATGGTTCCTGTGCTGGCATAACCCAGTCCTTGCATGATGTTCCGCACTTTTTCTCCCTGCTCAAATCCATGTTCAATGGCCAGCCATCCATGCTGGTCCAGCAAGGGCAGGGAATCGGCGGCAATCCGACGGATGGCCGCAAGGCCGTCATGGCCTGGCGACAAGGCGGTCAGCGGCTCATAACGAACGTCACCTTGTTGTAAGTGCGGGTCATCCATTGCCACGTAGGGCGGGTTGCTGACAATGAGCTGAAAGAGCCCCTGCAGTGGTGACAGCCATGATCCCTGGTGGAACCGGATTCGCCCCGGAACGATCGCTTCGGCATTTTCCATGGCGACTGCGAGCGCGGCGGCGCTGATCTCGGTGGCATGCACCTCGCACCGTTTTCGCATACTGGCAATCGCAATGGCGATGGCTCCGCTGCCGGTGCCCAGGTCGACGAGCCGCCATTGCGCAGCGCCGGGGATAAGATCCAGGGCCGCCTCCACCAGCAACTCGGTTTCCGGCCGGGGTATCAGCACATCCGGTGTTACTTTCAGCGCCAACGACCAGAATTCGCGCCGTCCCGTGAGGTAGGCAATGGGTTCACCGCGCCGGCGCCGCTGCACGAGTTGGAGGAATGAAGCACGTTGCCGGGTGTTAGTTACCGCTTTGGGGTTGGCATAAAGGTGGGCCCTGGAGACACCCAGCACATGCCCCAGCAGCAATTCCGATTCCAGCCGGCTGATGGTTGCCTCTGCGAGCAGCGCGCGGGCATCAGCCAGGAGTTCCCCAATGTTCATGACGCGCTTGTTCGCTCAGTTTGCCTCCAACGCATGTTTATGATGTGCCCCCACGCTGCTGTGAGCCATAGTTTAAAGTCGTCCAGCATCAGGCAAAGGATTGGAATCAGGAACAGGGTGATCACCGTGGCAAACAGGATGCCAAAAGCCAGGGATACCGCCATGGGAATTACGATCTGCGCTTGCAGGCTGGTTTCCAGCACGATGGGAATCAGGCCGAAGAAGGTGGTCAGCGAGGTCAGTACAATCGCCCGGAATCGCTTGCTGGCCGCATCCCGTATAGCCTGGACCAGGGGCATGCCGAGGCGTTGCCCACGGTTGATGAAATCGACCAGGATCAGGCTGTCGTTCACCACCACGCCGGCCAGCGCGATGATGCCGAAAAAGCTCATCATGCTGACTTCGATGCCGATGATCCAGTGTCCCACCAGCGCGCCAATGACTCCGAAGGGAATGACGGACATGATGATCAGTGGCTGCAGGTAGGATTTCAGCGGGATGGCCATCAGGGCGTAAATCATGAACAGGGCGAACAATGCGCCGATGACCAGGTCATGTTGCACCTCCTGTTGCGCCTGGCTGGAGCCGCTCAGGCTGTAGCTCACACCGGGGAACTGCGCCATTACCTGCGGTAACTCGATTTCAAGGATATCGGCCGTAATCTTGTTTGGTTCGGCCATTTCCTTGTCCACCTCGGCGCTTACCCGCACGGCGCGTTGACGGTCAAATCGCTGGATCCGCAGCGGTGCTTCGCCCAGTTCGACCTCTGCCACCGCGTGGAACGGCACACGCCCGCCATCCGGCGTCCGGATGCGCATGTTGTCCAGGAAACCGACGGAATCGCGTTCATCACGCGGGAAGCGCACCATCACCTTGACTTCGTCCTGGCCACGTTGCACGCGTTGCACTTCCACCCCGTAAAAGCCAGCCCGTACCTGGCGTGCCAGGTCGGCCAGGGTCAGGCCCAGTGACTCGGCTTCCGGCTTGATATTCAGCTTGATTTCGGCCGTGCCGCGCTCGTAAGAGTTGCGTACATCATAGATACCGTCGTACAGGCGTATGCGCCGTTCCAACTCCTTTGCGGCCCGGGCCACCTGCTCGATGTTATTGCCCGTCAGCGTAAGCGAGACGGCAGGGCCGCCTCCGGGTCCGCCCATGGCGCCGGAAAAGCCCAGCGTCTTGACACCGGTGACATCCCCGACTTCTGCCCGCCAGCGTCGCAATACTTCCTGGCCGTCGATAATAGCCACTTCGTCCTTGACCAGCTCCGCAATGATGCGCCCGCTGGTGTCGCCTCTGGCGAAGGACACCACATTGGTGACCACTGCACCGGACTTCATGCCCTGATCCTCGCTGATCTGGCGGTCCACTTCCCACAGGCCTTCCTGGATGCGCCGCAGAGCCGCGTGCGTGTTTGCAGGCGGCGTACCTTCGTTCATCTCCACCGACACCTGGAGAAAATCCGCGGCAATGTCCGGGAAAAATACGAAACGCAGCAAACCGCCCAGCAGCAGTCCAACGGACAGGATCAGTGCACAGATGAAAATGGACAGCGTGAGATAGCGCCGTTTCAGGGCCTTCTCGAGCAGTGGAGCATAGAAGTCATCTACAAAGTGATGCAGTCCTTCGCTGAAAAAGCGCTGGAAGCGGATAAAGACATTGTGGGTGTCTTGCTCATAATGCTTCACCTTCATATGAACCAGGTGAGCGGGCAGGATCAGCTTGGATTCCACCAGTGAAAACACCAGGCAGAGCACGACCACCCAGCCGACAGCTGCGAAGAACTGCCCGGTCACGCCGGTGACCATCAGGATGGGTATGAAAGCGGCGATGGTCGTTAACACGCCGAAAGTGGCGGGCACAGCCACCTTCATCACACCCTCGACAATGACCTCCGTTGAGTGCCCCTTGGCGCGCATGTTGGTGTACGCACTTTCCCCGATCACGATGGCGTCGTCCACTACGATGCCCAGCACCAGGATGAATCCGAACAGGCTGAGCATGTTTACCGTAACATCGACCATGGGCATCAGGAAAAATGCACCCATGAAGGCGATCGGCAGGCCAACCATCACCCAGAACGCCAGCTTCAGGCGCAGGAACAAGGCCAGGATCAGGAAAACCAATGCCGCGCCGTAGGCCATGTTCTTTAACATCATGTCCAGCCGGCCCTTCAGGTAATAGGATGTATCCGCCCAGGATGTGACGTGAATGCCCGGTGGCAGGGTCTGCTGTTTTTTGGCGATGTATTTTTTTACCTGCTCGGCGATTTCCAGTTCACTTTGGTTGCCAACGGACAAAACCTGGATGCTGAGCCCGGGTTCCCCGTTGAACTCCGAGTAGCGGTCACGTTCGATGAATTCATCGCGAATCGTGGCGATATCCTTGAGCAACAGTCGGGTGCCGTCCGCATGGGTCCGCACCACGATATCCTCGAACTCCCTGCCGACATAAGCCTGGCCCTTGGTGCGCACCAGGATGTCGCCGGTATCGGTGCGGATGGAACCTGCCGGCAGATCCAATGAGCCCATGCGCACGGCCTGGGCCACTTCCGCCAGGGTCAGGCCATAAGCCTGCAGCGTGAATTCGCTGACTTCGATGCTGATTTCGTAGGCACGGCCGCCGAACATCTCGGCCCGGGTCACACCGGGGATGGCAACGATTTCGTTCCGGATCTGCTTGGCGAACTCTTTCAGGGTCCGTTCGTCCACTTGCCCGGACACGGTGATCAGCATGACCTGCTGCTGGAACTGAACCCGTGTGTAGACTGGCTTTTCAGTATTGTCGGGGAAGGTGGAAATGGCGTCCACGCGGTTCTTGACCTGGTCGAGGATGTCCAGCACGTCGTAATCCGAATCGACCTCGATACTGACAGAACCGGAATTGCGCACCGCGGTGGCGATCATCTCCTTGATGCCTTCGATGTCCTGCACGGCTTCCTCGATCTTGATCAGGACACCTTCCTCCACGTCTTCGGGGGTGGCGCCAAGGAAAGGCACAACGACCGAGATGACGTCAACTTCGACCGCTGGCGTCACTTCTTTTTTGATGGTAAAGGCCGAGTAGATACCGCCCAGGAGCAAGATGGCCATCAACAGGTTGGCTGCGACGTGGTTGCGCGCAAACCAATTGATGGTGGCTGCGTAGGGCCCTTTTGTCATTGTTCGGTTCCGGTACTTGCAACAGCACTTTGGGTGGGCGCATCCAGTGTGGGCGCGGTGCGGTCTTCGCCGCTGATCGCCAGTTGCGTGCCGGGAATGGCAACATCCAAAGTGGTCGTGATCACCATGTCGCCTTCCACCATGCCATCGCGGATGTACACCCAGCGGGGTTCAGCGCGCAGGACATTGACCTGCCTGATCACCAGTTTGCGTGTCGCATCGGCAACCAGCACGGTGTTGTCTGCGCGAAGTACGCTGCGCGGCAGCTTGAACACATTGTTCGCCCTCAGGCCCTGGATTTCAGCCCGCACAAAAGTGCCGAATTTCAACTCGCCCTGGTGGCTTTGCCCGTGCACACCGTAGGGATCCACGACCTGGGCCACGGCATAGGTGACACGGCTTTTTTCATCGATGACGCCTTCCGTGCGGATAATCTCCGCTTGCCAGCGCCCGCCAATGTCGCTGTTTCCAGTCGTCAGGGTAACTTGTAACCGGGGTTTATCCGCGGGATCGGTGGCCGAGGGCAGGTCCAGGAATGAAACATCGGTGGCCGACAGCGGCAGGCGGATTTCCGCCGTGTCAATGTCAAAGGTCACGCCCAGCGGCGTGCCGGGGGCTACATACTGCCCGATGTCAGCCTGCTTGGTCCGGACCAGGCCGTCGTATGGATGTTTGCTCTGCGTGTGATCGAGATCCCGTTGCGCTTTTTGCA
>JADFKH010000010.1 GCA_022565025.1 Pseudomonadota bacterium | reverse complement strand
CCTCGGCCGCGACCTTGCCGACCTCGCTGGAGAGCGTGTGATACGACGCCACCTTGGCCACCGTCTCGGCGCTGCGCAGGCCCGGCACCACCGGCAGCTCGCGGTGCACGAAGACCTCGTGGACCAACAGATCGGCGCCGCGCGCGGCCTCGACCACCGCAGTACAGGCCCGGGTGTCGCCCGACAGCACCAGCCGCGCCTCCGGGGTCTCGAAGATAAAGCCGAAGGCGTGGCGCACCGGCCGGTGGTCGACCTCGAAGGCCTCGGCGCGCAGCTCGCCCAGCGTCAGTACCTCACCCGGACCGATCTCGGTCACCTCGACCTCCAGCGCCGCGGTCGAGGGACGCCGCTCGTGGGCCACGCGCTGCTCCAGCTCATTGCGCCACAGCGCCATCAGGCCGTCCACGTAGGCGCGGGTGCCGGGCGGACCGAACACCCGCTGCGGCCGGTCGCGGCCCTGGTGCCAGCTCGAGACGATCAACTGGAACAGATCGACCAGGTGGTCGCTGTGCAGATGGGTGAGCAGCACCGCATCGAGTTCGCGCCCCGAGAGCCCGGCGGCGAGCAGGCGCTGGGTGACCCCGGAGCCGCAGTCGACCAGCACCGCGTGGCCGCCGTGGCGCACCACCTGGGCCGGGCCGTAGCGCTCCGTGTCGACCACCGGACAGCCGGTGCCGAGCAGGGTGATCTCCATGGCCCGATCCTAACGCGGGATTCGGCCCGGGGGAGACAGAAAGAAAACGGGGGCCGCGAAGGCCCCCGTCTGATCCCTGCCCCTGTCCTCTGACCTCTGTCAGGTATCCAGGAACGAGCGCAGCCGGCGCGAGCGGCTCGGGTGCTTGAGCTTGCTCAGCGCCTTGGCCTCGATCTGGCGGATGCGTTCGCGGGTGACCGAGAACTGCTGGCCGACCTCCTCGAGGGTGTGGTCGGTGTTCATCCCGATGCCGAAGCGCATCCGCAGGACCCGCTCCTCGCGCGGGGTCAGGCTGGCCAGCACCCGGGTCGTGGTCTCGCGCAGATTCGCCTGGATCGCGGCATCGAGCGGGATCACCGCGTTCTTGTCCTCGATGAAGTCGCCGAGGTGGGAATCCTCCTCGTCGCCGATCGGGGTCTCCAGGCTGATCGGCTCCTTGGCGATCTTGAGCACCTTGCGCACCTTGTCGAGCGACATCGCCAGGCGCACCGCCAGCTCCTCCGGGGCCGGCTCGCGGCCGATCTCGTGGAGCATCTGGCGCGAGGTGCGCACCAGCTTGTTGATGGTCTCGATCATGTGCACCGGGATGCGGATGGTGCGCGCCTGATCGGCGATCGAGCGGGTGATCGCCTGGCGGATCCACCAGGTGGCATAGGTCGAGAACTTGTAGCCGCGGCGGTACTCGAACTTGTCGACCGCCTTCATCAGGCCGATGTTGCCTTCCTGGATCAGGTCCAGGAACTGCAGGCCGCGGTTGGTGTACTTTTTGGCGATCGAGATCACCAGGCGCAGGTTGGCCTCTACCATTTCTTTCTTGGCGCGGCGCGCTTTGGCTTCACCGATCGACATGGAACGGTTGATGTCCTTCAATTCCGCGATCGCCAGGCGTGATTCTTTCTCCAGCCGGCCCAGTTTTTCCTGTACCGTACGGATTTCAGACCCGTATTCCGCCAGCGCGGACACCCATTTCTGCGTACCCGCCAGGATGGGCGTCAGCCACTCGGGGTTGGCCTCGTTGCTGGTGAAGGATTTCAGGAAAATAGACTTGGGCATCTTGGCCTGAACCACGGCCATCTGCAGGATCATGCGCTCCAGATCACGCGTTTGCGAGATCATGTAACGCAAGCGGTCGACCAGGTGATCCACCATTTTAGCGGGGTACTTGATACGCAGGAAGATGTAGGCCATGTCCTCGCGGATCTTGAGTACGTTTTTGTGCAAAGGCCCGTGCTTGTCGTGCGCGATGACAAATCTCTTGAACAGCTTGCCCAGTCGATTGAACTGACGTGCAACTTCTTCCAGATCCGGACCAAAGGGACCCTGATCCTCTTCTTCCTCTGCTTGGTCGACCTCGGCGTTGTGATTACCGGCAGCGGCATCCTCAGCCGCTTTCACTTTGGCCGGTTTGACCGGCTTGGGAATCTCCTGCTTGGCCAATTCTTCCGGATCAATAAAGTCGATCATCAATTCACCGAGGCGCTGCCTGCCTTCAGCGTAATTCGCGTACTGAACCAGCAGGGTGGCGTAGGTCCCGGGAAAACGCGCGAGTGCATGGTGCACTTGCAGAAGACCATCCTCGATGCGCTTGGCTATGGCGATTTCGCCTTCGCGCGTGAGCAACTCCACCGTGCCCATTTCGCGCATGTACATACGCACCGGGTCTGTGGTGCGGCCAATCTCAGTCTCCACCGCGGCCAGGGCGGCAGCAGCTTCTTCCGCTGCAGTATCATCTTCGGTGACCGTGGTGGCCGAATCATTCAGGATCAGGGTATCGGAATCCGGCGCCACTTCGTGCACGGAAATACCCATATCATTGATCATATTAATGATGTCTTCGATCTGCTCGGGATCGACAATGTCATCAGGCAGGTGATCATTTACCTGGGCGTAGGTCAAAAAACCCTGCTCTTTACCCTTGGTGATGAGATCTTTCAGTTGGGATTGCTGATTATGGTTCATTAATCTTTTTTCGCCGTTACCAAACTATAGTCCAAGACCATCAACGGGGCGACATCAAATTACCCGCTGACCCCTGTTTGCGTCTTATCGCCCTGCAAAGCCTCGATCAATGCCTGCCGGTGTTGCTGTAACTGCAGCAATGCTGCCTTCTCATCCGGGCCCAGGTCGACAATTTTTGGTGTGTGCGCGATCTGCAATTCCGTCCATTGCAACTCGATGCCGGTCACAGCATCGCGAAATTCCTGCGCCAACAATTTTTCTTCTCCCGGAAACTGCCAGCTTGCCAGGGTAATCAAGTGTGGCCGGGCCGGATGTTCGTGCCAAAATTCCAGTAACTGGGCCGTGGTCATATTGGGGTGTTTGGCGCAGAAGTCAACCAGTTCCCGGTAGATTTCAATGCCCGGCAGGTCACAGCCCGAGAACCTGTTCATGTCCCCTGCCAGCGCGGCCAGAGATGGATTCTGCACCAAGTGGGCGAGCGCCGTCCGCATAGGCGTTCTGTACTGGGCCGGCTTCCTGCCAATCGGCGCTTTTCCGCTACCTCCGGCAGCCCGGCTGCGTGAAGTAAGCAGGCGGTGTTGCGCCAGGGCCTCCAGGCGGCTGAACATCATGTCATGAAAGACACCCCCCGGAATCATTTCCACCTGCGGCCTGGCCATTTCCACCAGTTTTGCCCTGCCATCGATGGAAGCCATGTCTACGGCTGCTGTGAAATGGTCGAAAAAGAACTCAGACAGAGGCTGTGCCGCATCCAGTAAAGCAGCAAACACCCCGGCCCCCTGGCTGCGCACCATGGTGTCCGGGTCCTCTCCGTCCGGCAGGAACAGGAACTTCGCCTGCCGACCCTCCCGAAGACGCGGCAGGGTGGCTTCCAGTGCACGCCAGGCAGCTTTTCTGCCGGCCTCGTCACCATCGAAGCAATAGACTACCTCACTGGCTGCACGGAACAACAATTCGGCCTGATCACCCGTGGTTGCCGTACCCAGCGTGGCCACGCAATTGTGGAAACCGAACTGGGCCAGAGCCGCCACATCCATGTAACCCTCCACCACGATGATCTGCTGCAGTTTCGCCTGGCCTTTGCGGGCCAGGTAAAGCCCATACAGTTCCCGTCCCTTGTGAAATAGCTCCGTCTCCGGTGAGTTCAGGTACTTGGGACCATCATCGTCCAGCGCACGGCCGCCAAAGCCAATCACCCGCCCGCGGCGGTCGTGAATCGGGAACATGATGCGGTGCCGGAACTTGTCATAGCTGCCGCTTTTACCCTCGCTCAACAGGCCGGCCCGTTGCAAAAGTGACAGTTTCTTCTCGTCCCCACCCGGGCGCTTGCCATCCCCGCCAAAGTGCTTCATCAAGTTATCCCAGCCGCTTGGTGCAAATCCGATACCGAATTCCTTCGCGATCTCGCCCGACAAACCGCGCTTTTTCAGGTAGTCGATGGCTTCCTGGCTGGTTTTCAGCTGGTCCTGGTAGAAACAGGCGGCCGCTTCCATCACTTCATACAATCCGGCCGATGGTTGCGCCTTGCGGGTAGCTTCTCTGGGCACGGTCAAACCAGCGTGACGCGCCAGGTCTTCGACGGCATCGACAAATTCCAGGCCCTCGTAATTCATCGCGAAGCCAATGACAGAGCCATGGGCCCCGCAACCGAAGCAGTGATAGAACTGCTTTTGCGGGCTGACCGTGAACGAGGGTGTTTTTTCGTCATGAAAGGGACAGCAAGCCTGGTACTCGCGTCCGGCGCGCTTCAGCGGGAGGTGACGTTCGATCACTTCCACGATATCAAGGCGGCCAAGCAGTTCTTGGATAAATGATTCGGGGATCAGTCCGCCCATGGCAGGCTTGTCTGTGATTTGGCGCCCGCTGTACGGCCGCCCATGTCAGGCCCCATGTCAAGCCCCAGGTCAGACACCAAGCTGCTGCTTGACGGCCTGGCTGACGGCTTTCATGTCAGCCCGGCCCTGAACTTGGCTGCGAAGCGTATTCATAACCTGGCCCATGTTGCGGATACTGCTGGCGCCCAGTTCGCTGATCGTAGACCGGATCAATGCGGCCAGTTCATCTTCCCCCAGTGGCTCGGGCAGGTAAGCCTGTATCAGGCCCAGCTCAAACCGCTCTTTTTCCGCCAGGTCTTCGCGCCCGGCCAGTTCAAACTGCTCCAGTGACTCACGCCTCTGCTTGACCATTTTGTCCAGCACCCCAAGCACCTGCCCGTCATCGAGCTCAATGCGCTCATCGACTTCTTTTTGCTTGATCGCAGCGGTAATCAGGCGCAAGGCAGCCAAGCTGTCGCGCTCCCGGGCGCGCATCGCGTGCTTGACATCATCGAGGATACGGGTTTTGAGCGACATCAAAAAAACAGGGGGTAATCAATACATCCGTGTGCGACGAACTACTTCCCGCGACAAACGACGTAAATTGCGCTTCACGGCTGCAGCCGCTTTACGCTTGCGCTCCCATGTGGGCTTTTCGTAGTACTCACGGCGGCGCGTTTCTGCCAGCACACCGGCTTTCTCACACGAGCGCTTGAAGCGGCGCAGTGCGTACTCAAAAGGCTCATTTTCGCGAACTTTTACACTCGGCATTATTAAATTGCTCTTCCATTATGCCAAAAACGGCATTGCGTTGACGTAGCCGTTCATTTTACCAAATTTTAACCGGCCCATGCAAAGGTTTGATGTAAATTCCTGCTTTGATGCAGTGAATCAATTTTCCGCTGAGGACGCAAAAGGCGCTAAAAAAATCTGAAGCGACAGTCTCGGTAGATAGTGCCACTACGACAACACAGTTCCGGTATTCTGAATGCCCCATTCTGTAATGCTTTGAGCCGGCCAGCTCAAAAACAAACTTCCATGGTCACCACTGGTATTGGCCAAGAAAATATCTCAATAAAATTTTGCGTCTTTAGCGTCTTTAGCGGACCACATATAAACTCAACCAAAACGACCATTAGCGAAAGCCACCGCTCCGCCACGGCGCGGGTCGCCGGCTCCGTCGAAGTGACCATCCCCACTGGCGGAGACGATATGCACACCGCCGAAAAAAAGGTTTTTCCCAGCCCATTCGTGGGTCTCGGGGGCGGCGGCTTCCAGTGCCTGCAAAGCTTTCTTGCTGAAACCCTCCTCGATGCTGAGCAGGTCGTTTTCCAGATGAATCCGGGGCGCTGCTAAGGCTTTTTCCGGACTCAATTCAAAATCCAGTAGATTATTGAAAACCTGAGTGATCGCGCTCCGAATACGGTTGGAGCCACCTGAACCCAGTGCAAACCGGCTTCCATCGGCCCGTTCAGCCACGGCAGGAGACATCATTGAGGCCAGCCGGCAGCCTTCTTTCCACTGGTGAAAACCACCCGGATTCAGATCTTCTTCGCCCAACATGTTGTTCAACATGATGCCGGTACCAGGCAGAACATAGGAACAACCTTCACCGTTCGATACGCTCAGACTGGCCAGGTTGCCTGCCGAGTCCGCCACGCTGATGTGGGTGGTCCCACGGCTGAACATCGAATGCTCTTCCAGGCCCTGCCGCCACTGGTTAACGGTCTTATCATCCAGCAATTTCTCCAGTCCCGGTTCGAGCTTGTAGTCGTCCCGTGCGAGATTGGCTGCCCGCAAACTGCGCAACAGACCCATTACGTGTTCCGGGCTGCCAAATTCCGTACCAGGTGGCAGCCAGTCGCTCAACAGCTTCAGCCCGAAGGCGATCAGGCAGCCACCAGGCGATGGCGGTGGATTGATGAAGCACTTGGCATCGCGGTAACTGAATCGCACTGGCTCCCTGCGCGCTACACGGTATGCTGCAAGGTCTCCAGCGGTCAGCTGCCCACCGTTCCCCCGGCAATCCCGCGCCAGTTGCTCTGCCCAGTCTCCACGGTAGAAAACATCCGGCCCCATCCTGGCCAGGTGTTCGAGTGTACTGGCCGCAACTGGATTGACCAGCCTCTCCCCTTCCCGGATCAACTGGCCGGGGGTTCCAGGGGATTCGTACAGGCTGAAGGAATCCCGTGTGGCTTCCACGATGGGCTGCAAAATCCGGATGATGTAATGGCTAAAGCCATTCACTTCTACGCCGGACCGTGCCAGTTTCACCGCCGGCGCCATTATTTCGCCAATGGGCATGCGGCCAAGGTCATGGTGAATCTCGAAGATTCCGGCCACCACGCCCGGCACGGCTATCGACCCCATCCCGATGTGGAATTCCTGCAAGATTGTCCCGAAATCTGCCATGATCGGATAAAAATCAAGCTCTTTATCCGGCCTGCGTTTGGCCGGTGTCTGGCAGAAAAAGTCGTACACCAACGGCGACCCGGAACCCGGCATGGCCAGTAAAAATCCGCCGCCGCCCAGGCTGGCCAGCAAGGGTTCCGCAATAACAGCCGTGCAAAGTGCGCCCAGCGCAGCATCAAATGCGTTGCCGCCAGCCTCCAGTATTTCAACGGCTGTTTGCGACACCTCCGGGCTGCCTGAAGCCGCCACACCAAGACTCTTTCCCAAGACCAGTTCTCTCGCTAAAACAGCCGGTGAAGATAACATATGCTGTAGGGGGTCGCCTCGCCCGCATATCGCATGAATGGGACAAAATGTACTTTTTGCTTTGCAGTTCTTTTACCCATAAGTTTCTGAATATGATTAAATCATTAATTTACGGGAGGGTATTTAAATCTCATTGGATGCGTATTGTGCGTGTACTTGGAATAGAAACTTCCTGCGATGAGACCGGGGTGGCCATCTATGATGGTGACCTGGGCCTGATGGCGCATTCGCTTTATTCGCAGGCGCACATTCATGCGGAGTATGGCGGCGTGGTGCCAGAGATCGCATCGCGGGACCACGTACGCATTTTGCTGCCCCTGCTGGACGAATGCCTGGACAAGTCTGGATGTTCGAAGTCAGAACTGGATGGCGTTGCCTACACCGCCGGGCCCGGCCTGATCGGAGCCTTGCTGGTGGGTGCCTCGGTGGGCAGGTCACTGGCCACCTCACTGGGTGTACCGGCGGTTGGCGTGCATCACATGGAGGGGCATTTGCTGGCGCCTCTGCTCGAAGCCAATGCACCTGATTTTCCTTTCGTGGCCCTGCTGGTTTCAGGTGGGCATACGATGCTGGTGGAAGTCCGCTCGTTCGGGGCTTACCGGGTGCTCGGCGAGACCCGGGATGATGCCGCCGGCGAGGCTTTTGACAAGACGGCCAAGCTGCTTGGACTGGGCTATCCTGGTGGGCCGGCGCTGGCCAAGGTGGCTGCATCGGGCGACCCCCACAGGTTTTCATTTCCACGCCCGATGACGGACCGGCCCGGACTGGAGTTCAGTTTCAGCGGATTGAAAACCCATACCCGCAACCTGTGGCGGAAACACTCGCAGGAGGAGAATGCGCAAGCCGATATTGCGGCTGGGTTCCAGCTGGCGGTGGTCGATACACTGGCCATCAAGTGCCGCAGGGCGATGCAGCAGACACGCAGCGGTCACCTCGTGATCGCCGGCGGTGTCGGGGCCAATCTACACCTACGCGAAACCCTGTCGCAGGCGGGCCGCAAATACGGCTGGGGCGTGTCCTATCCCCGCATTGAATTTTGCACGGACAATGGCGCCATGATCGCGTTTGCCGGTTATCATCGCCTGCTTGCCGGCCAGCATGAGCCGGAAATCATCCACGCGCGCCCACGCTGGCCAATGAGTGAGCTTGGCCCGTATAGGCAAAAAGCGGGAGAGTCATGATGGACCGGATATTCATAGAAAATCTCAATGTTCAAACCGTCATCGGCATTTATGATTGGGAACGGGAAATCAAACAGTCTGTCAGCCTTGACCTGGAAATGGAGTTCGACATCAAGCGGGCGGCCCAAACCGATTCGATTGAGGATACGCTGGACTACAAGGCGGTGTGCAAGCGCTTGATCCTGTTCATTGAAGACAGTGATTTCCAACTGGTCGAAGCGCTGGCTGAGAGTTGTGCTGCCATCGTCCTGGCTGACTTTCCAGTCAACTGGCTGCGGCTTAAACTGGGCAAGCCTGGTGCCGTGCGCGGATCGAGTACAGTGGGCGTCATCATTGAACGCGGCACGCCCGCTGTCTGAGCGGCCGATTGATGTCTGGATGATGAGCACCGCATACCTGGGCCTGGGCAGCAACATAAATGCACGCAGCAATATTCTCGCGGGCATCGCGACCCTGCGCGGGACATTCAACAATGTCCGGTTTTCACCTGCCTACCAGACCCGGGCCGTTGGCTTTGACGGCGACGATTTCATCAATCTCATCGCTTCCATTGAAACCACACTGCAACCGCTGGAACTCAAGCAGTTCCTGAATGAACTGGAAGAGCAACACGGCCGCGCTTGCAATGCAAACAAATTTTCAGACCGTACCCTGGATATAGATATCCTGCTTTACGACGATCTTTACCTGGTCAGCCCGCTGCTTAAAATCCCCCGGCCCGAAATCATGACTTTCACCCACGTCCTGAAGCCCCTGGCTGACCTGGCGCCCAAGCTGTTGCATCCCGTGTGCAGAAAAACCATCGCCGAGATCTGGCAAGCACATCCTTCCAGAGGAACCTCGTTCAAGCTCATCAACCTCTGAATCGCTTGCTGTAGGAGCAGGCCATTCCGGCGATTTGAGGCATGATCGGGGGAGGCATCGCGAGTATGGCCGCCTCTACATATTCAGCGAGCGTCCACCGTCAACGGTGAGGATCTGGCCAGTAATGTAGGGGGCATCCAGGGCAAGGTAGCAAACAGCGCCGGCTATATCTGCGGGTTCGCCTGGACGGCCCAGGGCGGTACGACTGAGAATGGCCTGTCTTGTGCCCTGTTTATTATTTCCCAGCTGTTCGTTTTCGGGCCAGAGAATCGCGCCAGGCGCTACACCGTTGACCCGGATCTCGGGAGCCAGCTCCTTGGCCAGGGCACGTGTCATCATGGCTATACCGGCCTTCGAGATACAGTAGACCGCATGGCCGCGCATGGGGCGTTCGGCGTGAATGTCCACCAGATTGATGACGACACCCTGTGCCGCCCGCAATTCACCCAGCAGTGCCTGCACCAGGAAATAGGGACCCCTCAGATTGCTGTTCAGGAGGTCGTCCCATTGCCAGGCCCGGGTTTCGCCCGGCTGGGTCGGATAGAAGCGTGAGGCGTTGTTCACCAGGATGTCCAGAGCGCTGAACCGTGATCTTGTTGCCCCGGCGAGATGCTCAACACCCGCCGGGCTGGAAAGCTCGGCGGACACCACGAATGCGCTCCTCGACCGGGCCGTGTTCAGGCGATCCGCCAGTCGCTGAGCAGCCTCCTGGCTGGAATTGTAATGGAGCAGGACGTCACAGCCCCTGGCATGGAGCGCTTGGGCAATGGACGCCCCTATCCTCGCAGCAGCACCAGTCACGAGTGCAGTTTTCGGGGCCGTTTTGGGGACTGTATTATTGGCGGACATCATCCCATAATACCCTATGTCCCGTCACCCCAAGTCCCGCGCCTCCCTGCCCGATCCCCCCGATGAACTCAAGCAACTGAGTGATGAACTGCGCGACGTGATTCGCCGGGAAATCCGTGCTGAGGGGCCGATGCCTTTTTCCCGTTACATGGAACTGGCGCTTTACCAACCCGGGCTGGGTTACTACTGCGCAGGCCTGCACAAACTGGGGGAGACGGGCGACTTCATGACCTCGCCGGAACTGGGATCCTTGTTTGCAGCTTGCATAGCCCGGCAGATCGAAGAAGTTGCAGAACACCTGGGGGAGTATGACATCCTGGAAATCGGTGCCGGTAGCGGCCGCCTTGCGGCGGATATTCTGCAATTGATCGATGAACCTTTCCGGCCACGCCGATACCTGATCCTGGAACGCAGCGCCGACCTCGCGAAGGTGCAGCGTGAGCACCTCGCCGCCACGGCGCCACGGTGGCTGGACCGGGTTGAATGGCTGGAACGGCCACCCGAGGAGGCCTGGCAGGGCGTGATATTGGCCAATGAAGTGATCGACGCCCTGGCCGTGGAGCGATTTCGTGCTACGGAATCCGGGGTGGAACAGATCTGTGTGGTTGAAGCGGGAGAGACCTTTGGCTGGTCGAGCCGGCCCGCCCCGAAAAAGCTGGCAACAGCCTTTAGCAATCTCGGCGTGGAGCTTCAGGACGGTTACCAGTCCGAACTGAACCTGCAGCTGCCCGACTGGCTGTCGGCGGTCACCCGCAGCATGCGCCGTGGCCTGGCGCTGTTCATCGACTATGGTTATCCGCGCCGCGAATACTACCTGCACGAGCGCACTGACGGCACCCTGATTTGCCACTACCGGCACCGCGCGCATGATGATGTCTTTTTCTGGCCGGGCCTGCAGGACATTACGGCCTTCGTCGACTTCACCGCCCTGGCTGAAGCTGCAGATCTAAGCGGACTGCAAGTAGAGGGCTACACCAGCCAGGTCATGTTTCTGCTGGGATGCGGCCTGGAACAGGTGCTCGCCAACCAGCTTGCATTCAGCGAGGACGAGGGCATGTCACTCAATGCCCAGACCCGGCAACTGACGATGCCCGGAATGATGGGCGAACGTTTCCAGGTCATGGGCCTTGGGCGGGAGCTCGGTATCCCCTTGACCGGATTTGAATTGCTGGACCTGCGCCGCAGACTTTGAAATAAAATGTTATTGATGCACTACACTAGTACTCCGTCAAGGTGATTCGCTCAGTGTGTGATTCTAATTCAAGCGCGTCCAGGTCTTTGGTCCGGTGCCGAATGTACGTAAATGAATGCCTTATCGCCAAGCGGTCGTATCAATCGAATTGTTTTGGCCATTTCCTGGCGCCGTGATAGACCCGCAAGATTTCTATGAAATCTGACCGTATCTGGTAGGGTAAAATGTAAGGTGTATTGGTGATGACCAACTCACGAGTACCGGGCACCCTGCCAGGTCGGCCGATGTAAGGTGTATCAATAATTTCGGTAGCAAAGGTTTCTATGCGTTGGTATAACGCCTTGGCTGCATATGGGTTCTTTGCAGAGAGGTATAGCACCATTTCCCGCAGGTCGACACGGGCCTCCGGTGACCAAATCAGCTTCACTGATTATTCTCATGGGACCTGATTCTGTCGTTGATCAACTCAGAAATCTCTGCCATAAGCTCTTCATGAGGGATACCTTTGCCTGCTTCCAACGATGCCTGAGCCTGCTGTATTCCTTCAAGGTACCAAGCTTGCTGATCGATGTACTGCTGAAGCGCATCTTCAATGACCCAGTTGCGGGAACGATCCATCGCCCGGGCGATGGCGCCGATTTTTTTCACGGTATTGCTTTCCGTGCGGATCGTGATGGTTTGGGTGCTCATATTAGCAATCACTTTGATATCAAATGCATTCACTGTGATTGTAGCAGAAATTCATCCCCACTGAGGAATGGCGCCTTTTCACCGAGTACAGCTATATGCGGGATATTGCTTCGATGCGGGAACGCCTTAGCAACTCGCCGATGGCTCGACCATCCAGCCCTGAAGTGTCCAGCTGCCTTGCCTTGATGGAGAGGCTGGCTTCCAATGCAGCCGCCAGCCTGCGCGCTTGCGGGTATTCACGCTCTTCACAGCCCTTTCTGCCGCGGTAATCTGCCTCGCAGGCCTGTACAAACGACTCCAGTTGCTCCGGCCGGCGCAGCAGGTCCGCATCCTCGAGTAATGCCATCACGCGGGACGGCCGCATCTCCGCCAAACGGTGACAGCGCAGATGCAAGGCGCAGACTTTTAGCGCAAGGTCCCGGTAGGCGCCCGGAACCCGGTACCGCTCACAGACCCCCTCAACCAGTGGAACACCCGCACGCTCGTGGCCGACATGCGAAGGCCAGTTATCCGGTTCGGTCACACCCTTCCCGAGATCGTGCAGCAGCACTGCGAAAACCACCTCTGCTGACCATCCCACCTTAGCGGCCAGATTCATTGCCATGATGATGTGAATTCCGGTGTCGATTTCGGGGTGGTATTTTTCGGGCTGCGGCACACCAAACAGGGCATCGACTTCCGGCAGTAATACAGACAAGGCGCCACATTGCCGAAGCACCTCAATAAACACCCCGGGTTGCCCGGTCGACAGCGCTGATTCGATTTCCCCCCAAACCCTTTCAGGCACCAGGTGCGACAGTTCCCCGGACTCGGTTATCGCGCGCATCAACACCTGGGTAGAAGGGTGCACCGTAAAGCCCAGCGAGGCGAAACGGGCTGCGAAACGGGCGACCCGGAGGACCCGCAGCGGATCTTCCGAAAATGCAGGTGAAACATGACGCAGCACCCTGGATTCCAGGTCGGCCTTTCCTCCATACGGATCGATCAAAGCGCCATCGGGGCTGCGCGCCATGGCGTTGATGGTCAGGTCCCTGCGGGCCAGGTCTTCTTCAAGGGTGACACCGGGCTGAAAGTCGACGTCGAAACCATGGTAGCCGTGCCCCTGTTTCCTTTCCGTGCGCGCAAGCGCGTATGCCTCACCCGTGTCGGGATGAAGGAATACCGGAAATGAAGCTCCAACCTGTTGGTAACCCTTCTCCAGCAGGACCTCGGGCGTGCTGCCTACCACCACCCAGTCCCGTTCCTCGTGCGCCAGGCCCAGGAGTTCATCCCGGACCGCACCGCCAACCAGGTACACCCCTTGGTCTGGCTCCCTGCCTTTTTGTGGCGGCATCGTCAGCGCCCCGACTGCTTCCTGAAACGGTTCAGGTGACCCTGATGAATCGAATTTCCCAGGTAGCCCGGAACGATACTTTCCAGTGAATGAGGACGGATGCCGAAGCTCCATAGGGAGTTTTCCGTGCTGGTGTTATCAATCTGCAAGGAGCGGTAATTGTCACTCGAAAACGGTTTGCCGGGCACGAAATCCATTAGCCGGCCCTGTAAACGTGAGGCCGCGTCGGGCAGGCCAACTATGCGCCGTTTCAGGCCGGCCGTCTTGGCGGTCCATTCGACCAGTTCTTTGAGGCTGTAATCCCTGGGTCCAACCATGACCAGGGTCCTGCCCACTGTATTAGAATCCTCCAATGCGATGGTCATTGCCTTGACTACATCCCCCACCCACACCGGCTGCAACCTCGCCTGTGGGCAGGCGAGCGGCAAGGCCGGCATCAGCCTGAGCAGGCTGGCGAAGCGGTTGAAAAAGGAATCGTCTTCGCCAAATATGACCGAGGGCTGAATAATCGTGCTGTCCAGGTCCGTCGCCTGTTTGATCAGATCTTCGGCCAAACCCTTGCTGAGGAGGTAATGGCTGTCGCCTTGTCCTGCATTAAGCGCGCTAAGCTGCAGCAAGCGGTGCACACCCGTTTCACGGCAGGCTGCGATCAGTTTTTCCGTCAATTCCACGTGCACCCTGCCGAATTCCTTGCCGTCACGACCGGATTCATTGAGGATCCCCACCATATTGATCACTGCGTCCGCACCAACCAGTTGTTCTTTCAACACCGCACTGTCATGTACGTCTGCCTGCCTGAGCTCAGCCCTCGGGACCAGGGCCAGCTCCCGGCATCCGAGCCGGTAACGACACAACACCAGACACTGATGTCCCGCAGAGGCTAATTCAGGTAACAGGTGGTGCCCGACAAAACCAGTTGCACCCAGCAGCACAATTCGCATGACCTTATCCTCGTTTGATTCAGGGAGCCGACCTCACCTCAGCCTGGCACACCACACTGGTCGTGCGCCGACCCTGATTTGCACTACCCATAGTACCGGAATCAAATGCAGGCATCCTGGAGGAAATTCGTGTAACTGGCTGCTGCAGCCGCCAGTCATAGATGGTAGAGAATGCGAGGACCCGCGGAATGTAGTCGCGGGTTTCTGAGTAGGGAAGCGTTTCTATCCAGATAGCGGGTTCTGACCCGGGCTGGGATTTCAACCAGCGATCGACCACATTCGGACCGGCGTTGTAGGCGCCCGAAACCAGCACCGGGTTGTTGCCGAACCGATCAATCAGTTCGCGCAAATAGGTTGTACCGAACAGGATGTTGGTCTCCGCTTGCATTAACTGGTCACGACCGGTATATGGGTACGAATTGCGTTTAGCCAGGTGGCGCGCAGTATCCGGTGTTAACTGCATCAAACCGCGCGCTCCGGCAGGTGACACCGCATCTTCCGCCATAGCACTTTCCGAACGCATCAGGCCCATCACCCAGGATACATCCAGGTTCTTACTGTGAGCGTGACTCTCGACCAGGGCGCCGTATTCCACCGGGAAACGCCATTCGTACCAGCGCAGATCACCACTGTTCCCCAGCGCGAATATGGCCAGATCCGGCCAGCTTTCCTCTATCGCCAGCGCAGCAGCCAGGCGGAGACCTTCATTATCAAGTTGCCGGGTGGCCATCTGCCATTCACTCCTGGACCAGTTCCGCATGCCGGCCTGACGCAATTCCAGAGCACGCTGGAAACCGGGCTGTCGGCGCAGGGCAAGAACACTGGCCTGGTCGACCTGTGGTTCCTGGGGACAGATCGAGTAAGGCTGGTCCAGGTAGTCGGCGGACAAGAAACCGTAGTAGCTAGCCTCCTGTGCCAGTTCGCCAAGCGATTGATGTGCGTAGTCCGAGTCGCCTAAAAACAAGCGGGCCCGCGCATCCCAATAGCGCCAGCGTGCATCGTCCCTCAGGTCCGGCGGCATGCTCGCAATAACCAGGATGACCTCAGCCCAGTTTTCCGTGGCAAGGCCATAGCGGACCCACCATTCGAGCAGTGTGCCGTCACGGTACATTCCGGGAATGGCACGCATCCGCTTCGACGTTCCAGCCGCGATACCCACCGCAGACCATAGGGCGATTTCCCTGAGAATGGCTCCTTGCACGTCGCCAGACCAGTTAAAGTGATCGTCCAGAGCCTCGAAAACTTGCCAGGCGCGATCCGGATCGCTCCGCGCCAAGCTGCGCAAACCGTAAGCGGTAATCTGGCGACTTTTTTCCAGGTCGGGCCACTGCTGCGCCCGGTCGAGCCGGCGGTAGCCAGTCCGGTCCTGCCGCTGCCACGCTTCCACCCAGGTACGGTCGCTGGCCGGGACAAATCGCGCCAGGTACAGGGTCAGCCGGGGTTGGCGGGCCTCCATGGCCAGGCGGATTCGTTCCCAGGCCAGCCCCGGTGTGATCCCACCTTGTTCCCTGAGCCATTTGAACACCGGATCGCAAGCATCCGGCTGGGATTTCCCAACCGCCCACAATCGCTGGGCGACAGCCATAAGACCATCGGTCTGACCGTGCGCAATTTGGGCCTGGGCCAGGTAGCACCGGACCTTGGTATCATTTGAATCGTTGGCGTATTTGAGCAGTGAATCCCAGCGCGCCTTTTCCCCCAGCGATTTCAACCAGGCCGTGCGCAGGCCAGCGGTAAACGCCCAGTCACGGTGCCCATCCAGGAAAGTGGCCATCTCTTGAGCGTCGGCGCTGGCCCTGCGGTAACGTAAATCCTCGTACTGAAGATAAGGGTATAGCAGGTAATTCTCGAGGCCGGGCATCAATTGCAGAAATACTTTCCGGTCGCCGCGTGAAGCGGCCTTCCAGGAGCGACTGAACTGTTCTCTTTGCTGAAGACCGCTCGCCTGTCCAGCAATCGCTATTGAAGGCAGTAAGCCGGCCAACAACGTCAGCAACGCGATCGCCAAACCGCATCTTGCACAAATTTCGCTGAGCTTCACTTGCTTAGTCATGAATTTCAATAAAATGAACGATGTTCTGCCTGCCAGGGGTGTCGGCTGCCTGTATGCAGAATAGGTAAAGGAAAAGCTGGCGGCAAGGTAAATTGCGCAGATCAGGTCAAAATATTGTGGATTGAATGTGCGTTGAGTGGATTGCTGGCCGGCTCCCTGGCCGAAGCCATCTCCTACCAGATGCCAGACCGGGGCACATTCAGTATTGCGGGAAAAATCAGGGATGCTATGCTTGGTCTGAAACATCACTATTTGTATCCCCATTTGAACCCAATCAGTAAACACATACTCAGGACCATCATTGTCGACGACGAGGCACTGGCCCGTCGTGGACTGAAGCATCGGCTCGACCAAGTTGACGACGTAACCATCGTAGCGCAAGCGCGTAACGGTCAGGAGGCATTGAAGACCATCAAACAGCTGCAGCCGGATCTCGTTTTCCTGGATATTCAGATGCCCGGTATGGGCGGTTTTGAAGTGCTTGCGGAACTCCAGCCCGAAACTATGCCCGCCATCGTGTTTGTTACCGCATTCAGCGAATATGCCATCAAGGCGTTTGAGGCCAATGCGCTTGACTACCTGCTCAAACCCATCGAAGACAATCGTCTGCACGAAGCATTATCCCGGGTAAGGGAAAACCTGGACCAGAAGCTTGCTTTGAGACACAAGAAGTCCCTGCTCCGCCTGGTCAGTAACATGACCGGGGAAAACGTGCGCAGCATGCGGGAACTCAGCGCCAAGGGCATCGACAGCTTGAAGAAAAAAGAGGCTGCCAAACTAGTCATCAAGGATGGTGGCCGCACTACCCTGGTTCCGCAGGACCAGATTGAATGGATCGATGCAGCGGGCGACTACATGTGTGTTCATGCCGGTGGCGAAACGCACATTCTGCGCAAGACCATGAAGGAACTCGAGGTAGAACTGGACCCCGATCTATTGCAGCGGATCCACCGCTCGACCATCGTCAACGTCAACCAGGTCAGGGAAATGCAATCCCACATCAATGGCGAATACTTCCTGACCCTGCAATGCGGCCACACCATCAAGCTGTCACGAACCTACAAGGACAAGCTGAAATACTTCACTTGAGGCTGATGTAGAAGAAGCGCGCTCACCTGCATTCACTCGCTTTATCGCCTGCCAGCATCCAGTCATCGCAAACCGTGACTATTGTCACAACTCTTCTGAAATCCTTGCCTCTAAGATGAAGCGCCTTTGCCTTCATGAAATAGGGGAGTTGGGGCGATGCTTGTAACGATTTGCCGGTTTGCGGCGTCAAATTATCCATGTAATCAGGAGAGACCATGGGCATTACAGAGAGAGCGGTGCGGAACCCGGCAGGCGTTGCGGTAGCGGTCGCCATCATCACACTGTTCGGCCTGTTCAGTCTCACCAGCCTGCCGGTCCAGTTGTTCCCCAACATCGATCTGCCTCAATTGAGTGTCCAGGCCAGCTGGCGGGCCGCTTCGCCCAAAGAAGTGGAATCCGAGATCCTGGAGCCGATGGAGGAGGTTCTGCAGGGCCTGCCCGGACTACAGGTTATGGAAGCCAACGCATTTAACGGCGGCGCATTCATCAACATGCGGTTCAACCTGGAAACCGATATGCAGGCCGTCATGGTGGATGTGATCGGCCGGCTGAATCGTCTTCCACCGCTGCCCGTGGACGCCCGACCCACCGGTGGTGCAACTGGGTGGCCGTGGAACCGCTAATGGCGCACTGACCTGGTTTTTCGTACAGAAGCTACCAGGCACGCCTGGGGATTTGACTGATTACACCCAACAGGTCGAAGACATCATCAAGCCGAGAATCGAAGCCATCGACGGGGTCGCGGGTGTCGAAATTCTGGCAGGTGCTCCCGAGCAGTTGCAGATCATCATCGACCCCTACCGAGCGGCGGAATTTGGCCTGACATTGACCGAAATCGCCGCCAGGGCCAGCCGCAGTAATGATGTTTCCGGCGGTTTTGTCGATGTGGGGCGCAGGCAGTATACCCTTCGTTTCGAAGGACGCTACGATCCGGATCAATTGCGTGACCAGGTATTGGAGTGGCGGGATGGCCGTCCCGTCCGCCTTGGCGATATCGCGGAAATCAAGGTGGGTCAGGGGCCGCAGCGGGACATTGTCATCCAGAACGGCAATCCCGCCATGGGTGTACGAATCGACCGCCAGAACGGCGCCAACGTGTTGGCCGCACTGACCGAAGTCAAGGCTGTGATGGAGGAAATCCGTAATGGTCCCCTAAAAGAACTTGGCCTCGATGTCCAGCAGTCTTTCGACGCTTCGGTGTTTATCAAGCGTGCGGTCAAACTCGTAACGAGCAATCTTTTTCTGGGTGTAATGTTGTCTGTAGGCGTCCTCTGGTGGTTCCTGCGCGATGGCCGCGCCACGCTGTTGATTGCCATCTCCATTCCGATCTCTCTGCTGACGACATTTATCGTGCTGCAACTGACCGGACGATCGCTTAATGTTATTTCCCTGGCCGGACTGGCATTTGCCGTCGGCATGGTGCTGGACGCGGCCATCGTCGTTTCGGAAAACATCGTTCGCCTGCGTGAGCAGGGAGAGGTTCCCGGCAAGGCAGCCCTGGAAGGTACCGGTCAGGTTCAGGGCGCATTGCTGTCCTCCACCGCCACCACTGTTGCCATCTTCCTGCCGGTGCTGTTCCTGCAGGACGTGGCGGGGCAACTGTTCGCCGACCTGGCGTTGACCATCGCCATCGCTGTTTGTGTTTCCCTGCTGGTGGCGTTGACCATCCTGCCAGCCGTTTCAAACAGCTGGCTGAGGCCAAAAAAATTCACCGACTCGCCGGATTCCTGATGAAAGCCAGTAGCACCCCGCTTCGCCGAACAACGGTTATTGCCACGCTGGTAGCCGTTCCGCTTTTTCTCACCTGGGCATTATTTCCTCAACTGGACTACCTTCCCCCGGTCAAACGCGATGCCGTAGATGCCTTTTTGCAGACACCACCCGGCGCCACCTGGAATATGCAGGAAGAGGAAATCGTCAGCACGCTGATCGAGCGCCTCGAACCCTACATGAGTGGCAGCAAAGAACCAGCCCTCAAGAACTACTACATCTGGATGTTCGCGGGCGGCGGAACGATCGGAGCCCGTGTATTAGATCAGGAAAAAGTCAAAGACCTCGAAAAAATCATGCGCGAAGAAATACTGGTTGGCATTCCCGACTTCCGGGGATTTGCCGCCCAGGGCAATCTCTTTGGTGGTTTTGGCGGTGGGCGGGATATCACCATACACATGCAGTCATCCAACGAAAGCGGGCTGATGGATGCTGCGGCTGCCGGTCAGCAGCAACTGATCCGTTCGTTTCCCGGCGCCAATGTCCAGGCTTTTCCTCCGCCTGAACTGGCCGAACCTGAATTAAGGATCTATCCGGACGATTCCCGGATTGCGGAAGTAGGCTGGAACCGGAACGACGTCGCCTCAGTAATCCGCACTTTGGGCAACGGCCTGTGGCTGGGCGAATATTTTGATGGTGAAAACCGCATGGACATCATCATGAAGGCAGAAGGCTGGGAAACACCGGAGCAACTGGCCACAATGCCCCTGATGACCCCGGCCGGTGAAGTAGTTCCGCTGGGTGAACTGGTCCGGGTGGAGCGCACCACCGGCCCGGGACAAATCCGCAGGGTTAACGGCCGGCGTACGGTAACGCTGAGCTTGAGTCCACCGGAGAATGTCTCATTGGAAACTGCGGTTCGTCAGATTCGAGAGGAAGTCGAACCTCTTTTGCAAGCCGCACTGCCTGAAGACGGCACCCTTGTGTACGGCGGCAGCGCCGACGCCCTAAGTGACGCCATTGAGACCATGAGCGGCAATTTCCTGATGGCCCTGCTAATCTTGTTCCTGCTGATGGCCGGTCTGTTCCGTTCTTTGAAAGACAGCGCCATCGTGGCCCTGACCATACCGCTGGCCGGCGTTGGCGGAGTCATTGCCTTACAGGTACTGAACCTGGTGAGCTTCCAACCGATGGATCTGTTGACCATGATCGGCTTCATCATTCTACTGGGCCTGGTAGTCAATAATGCCATCCTGCTGGTGGACCAGACACGCCGGGCAGAGCGTGCAGGAATGAGCCGCGACCAGGCCGTGGAAAAAGCATTGAAAGTTCGTTTACGGCCAATTTTCATGAGCACATTCACCAGCATTTTAGGCCTGCTTCCCCTGATTCTTCTGCCGGGCGAAGGCAGTGTCATTTATCGCGGACTGGCAACGGCGATCGTCGGTGGAATGTCCTGCAGCCTGTTTTTCACCTTGTTGATGCTACCCAGCCTGTTGCGCATCGGAACGGCGCGCCAAGCCCCTGAAACCCGATCCGGACAACTGGAACGGCCACCACTGGAATCGGTTGCCTAACGGAGGAAAAGCACATGAATTGTAATGTCTTATTTATACTTCTGAGCCTGGCTGCCAGCACTGGTTGGGCGCAGTCGGCGCCGCCGGCGCCGGTGGTTGTGGACGAAGCCAGGATGGATACATTTTCTGCTGCCCTGTGGGTATCAGGTACCGTGATCAGCCAACACGACGCCCGGATCGCCGCCGAGACCGATGGACGCATCACCTGGGTAGCGGAAGTCGGTACACGCATCGGCAATGGTGAGCCTTTCGCCATCATAGACGACACCGACCTGCAACTTGACCTGCGGGACAACCAGGCCCGGCTTGAAAGCCTGCAGGCCCAAAAGCGCTACCAGGAAAACAACCTCAAGCGTCTCAACCAACTGGCGGCGAGCAACAATGCCTCGGTCAACCAGCGGGACGAGGCACAATCTCAAATGGATATGACGGTCCAGGAAATACGGCGGGCCGAAGTCACAATAGCCCGAACACAGCGGCGAATCGACCAAACTCGGGTCCTGGCGCCATTTCCTGGTGTCGTTGTTGAACGCCTGGTGCAGGTCGGGGAATTCGTCAGCCGGGGCATGCAGGTCGCGCGACTGGTCGATACCGAAAATCGTGAAATTCGCGCCCAGGCCCCACTGGGAGTTGCCTCTTTCATACGCGAGGGCCTTGAAGTCTCAGTCAAGCATGAAGGCAGGCAGTCGCTGAGCCCGGTAACACGCGTTATACCCGTCGGTGACGAACGCTCTCGCATGTTCGAAGTGCGTATCGCGGCCGATGACCCTGCATGGCTTATCGGCAGCCCGGTTCGCGTAGCTCTGCCCAACAGCAACCCGCGTGAACTGGTTGCCATCCCCCGGGACGCACTGGTTCTGAGGGGTTCGGAAATGTTCGTACTTCGGGTAACGGCTGATAACACCGTAGAAAAAATCAGCGTCGATACAGGTATCGGCCTGGGTAAGCTGATCGAAGTCATCGGTGATGTATTCGACGGTGACCGCATCGTCACGCGAGGTGCAGAACGCCTGCAGCCCGGACAGCTTGTAGTGATATCCGGTGGAACCTGATTTTGTCCCTGATGGTCAAGCCAGAACTCGATGCCCTGGGTGTGAAGGTTTTCATTGTATTTACCGTACAAGTCCGGGTCGACCTGGTCCGCGAATGAGACAAGCCGCAGCTACAGTCCGATAAAACGCATTTTGAAAACAAGTTCAGCGGCTACAATGGCCGGATGATTGTTCGAAGTCTTCTCAAGAATCAAACGCGGCTGTTCTGGGTTCTGCACCTAGGCGGCTGGTTTGCGTGGGGCGTGATTGTAAAATACGCCTTCACTCGAGCGCTGTTTGACGATACCGCACCCGGATACTTTATGTACGTGATGGTGATCACCGTTATCGGCATTGTGCTGTCGCTTGGTCTGCGGATGGTCTACCGGTACTTGTGGAATCGACGGGCTTGGGTACAGGCTTTCGGTTTTCTAGGTGGTTGTGGAACGGCCGGATACCTGTGGCTGGCGTCCCGTTCATTCATCTACTCTCGTTGGTTTGCAAGCCATAAGGACATGGAGGCCTGGAATGAGAAAATGGGCTCCGCGGCGGAGTTGTACCAGAAGGTTTCCTACATGGATACCTTCCTGTCCAGCTGCACGATCATGGTGGCCTGGAGCGTGCTGTATTTCGCCATCAAGTATTACCAGGTTTTCCAGGAAGTCCAGAAAAGCGCCCTGAGATCGGCCTCGATGGCCCATGAAGCACAGTTGAAAATGCTTCGCTACCAGCTTAACCCGCACTTCCTGTTCAACACGCTGAATGCGATCTCGACCCTCGTCCTGGAGCAAGAGACCGAATTGGCCAACCGCATGGTCACCAAGTTATCCAGCTTCCTGCGTTTTTCGTTGGACAACGACCCGATGCAGAAAATCACACTCGAGCAGGAGCTGGCCGCGCTCAAGCTGTACCTGGACATAGAAAAAGTTCGTTTTGAGGAACGGTTGAGCCTGGAACTGGACATCGCGGATGAGTCACGTGAGGCACTTATCCCGAGCTTGTTGTTGCAGCCCCTGGTCGAGAATGCCATTAAATATGGAATAGCACAGTCGGTACAGGGCGGGCGCCTGCGCATAGCGGCCCGGGTATTCGCCGGTGAACTACTACTGGAAATCAGTGATGATGGTCCCGGGGTTGAACTGGTGGACGGCCAGATACCCGATGCCAGCGGTGTGGGTCTGCGCAACACTCGTGAACGCCTGGTGGAATTGTACGGCCATCAACATTCGTTCCATTTAAGCAAAACAGAGCCGCACGGGCTGACTGTGAACATCCGCATTCCCTTCGAAGCGAATTAGCCCGCGTGGTGCACGAAGGCGGAATCAACTTCTCCAACAACGTCTGCAGGACTGCAGCAAGGGCCAACTGCTGGGTTAATTTACTGACGATTTGAGTTATGCTGCCTGTGTGGAGGAAGTTTGAGTTTACCTATTCGGAATAGGTAAAGGAAAAGCTGGCGGCAAGGTAATTTGCGCAGAACAGGTCAAACTCATGTGGATTGAATTTGCGTTGATTGGATTGCTGGCCGGCTACCTGGCGGGCTTGCTCGGAATTGGTGGTGGATTTATCGTGGTCCCGGCCCTGACTTTCCTGTTCCTCAAGGATCCCTTAACTGCACCGTGGGCCATCCATATGGCCGTGGCGACTTCCCTGTCCACCATGCTGGTGACTTCATTGAGTTCTGTGCTGGCGCACCACCGCAAGGGGGCCATCCACTGGCCACTGGTTCGTTCAATGGCGGTGGGCCTGACGGCAGGCGCCATCCTGG
>JADFKH010000009.1 GCA_022565025.1 Pseudomonadota bacterium | reverse complement strand
GGGATAGGCCTCAGGCCGGCTGGTGCAATTTGCAGGCTCGCACCGGTCACTTTGGCCGCTTCCTGTCCCGGATCATATTCCGGATGGTCGTGCTGTAGCTCTGCCTAAGACCCTCTCTTCCGCCCACGCCACGCAGTGCCTCCGCATCGACCCGCACAGACGCTGTCAACAGAGGCCACCTGACATAGGTCTCTTGATTGAATTCAATTGCCAATGAAACAGCCAGCGGCAGTTTTGCAGGATCTTCCCACACACTGCTCCAGGCGGAAAGTTCACCTTCCTCATCAAGCGCCAGGAACTGGAATTGCGCCTGATCAATCCCCTCGAGCAACACAATGGGGGCGCGCTCATACAATTTTTCTTCTTCGAAACCCTGCAGCAAAGCATGCGAAATAACCAGGGCAAGGCCTTCCTCGCCACGCTCGAAAGTCAACTCCTGCACCTGGGGACCACCAAAACCAAGATAGCCCGGCATCGGGGCCACGAAGCGGATCTTGTCTGCACTGCCGGTAAAAACCGTACGCTGCTCCTGATCTTCACTTTCCATGAAAACCAGTGGAATCATCTGGTTCAGCTGTTTCCTTACAAACTGGTGCGCCATCCGGATCCGGCTGCTCTCTTCCAGTATCACCTGCCCTCGATCGGTTGCGCGTGTGGAGGCCCGCAAACCGCCATATGCCAACGCCAGCAGCATGCTCATCAGGGTCATGGCCAGCAGCATTTCAACCAATGTGAACCCCGTTGTCCGGGATACGCTTGCACTATGCAGGCTGGATTTCATCCGCTGGCCAGTTTCCGGTCGACCAGCATGGCGCGAACCGTGCTGAAAGAATTTGACTTGTCTCGCGGCGGTTCACCCCAGGAAATGTACAGATCAATCTGCAGCAATTCGATACCGGTCAGTTCTCCCAACTCGATGCTGTGCATGTTTTGGGCAACATCCTCATACCGGCCGATGCTGACTTCCCACTGATAATCGCCAGACTCACCGGAATAATTTGCACCCTGTACCACCGGGAAATTCAGCCCCAACTGATCCATCACGGACTGTGCGACCAGCGCAGCTTCGGTGTACTCCTTGGCCCGCACGGTATTGCGTATCGATCCGGACAGGATTTCCATGACGGTGGTAAAACTGAGGGCGAAAACCACGAACGCAAGCAGCACCTCCAACAACGTAAAGCCGTTATTGGCCCTAAATCTCACCATGCCGCCCTGACCTATCTTGTTCATTCTTCTTCCCTTTGAATCGATGTTTCACCGGTTAGCCAGGCTACGTTGACCCGGTAAATCCGGCCATTGGCCTCCAACAAAACGTGGCCGCCAGTGGAACCGCCATCGGGATAAAAACGAATTCCACCGACGTGTTCAGAGGTCAGTTCCGAGCGTGCAGTGGTCAGCTGAACATTCATGCCTGCGGGCAATTCGACCGGTTCACGCTGTGGCGCGGTGTAGCTGCGATTGTCTGTATCAACCAGGAACACCTGCTCCGATTTCACGAGAATGGCATGGGTGCGCGTGTAGCGCAGCGATGCGGCCAGCTTTCTTGCGGCATTGCGCATCTCGGCACCGCTGACACTGCGTGAAATCGAGGTTCCAACCAGGGCCATGATCAGGGCCATGATGACCAGCACAACCATGATTTCCACCAGCGTGAAACCATTAGCCCGCGTCTTGCACAAAGGCGGACGAAGATAGGACTGATTAGGTGAAATATTAATAACTTGATCGCCGATTCGATTGCCTTGAGCGGAATATTTTGCGCGAAACCACGAAATTGGGAGATCTACACCCTTTGCCTAATCCCAGTTATTGATATCCGCGTTTTTGTCTTCGCCACCCGGCTGTCCGTCCGCACCCAGTGAACTAAGGTCGAAATCCCCATGTTCACCTGGATACCGGTATTCATAGTCCCTGCCCCAGGGGTCCTTCAGCAGGGAAGCTCTTACGTAAGGACCGTTCCAACCCTGAACATTACCGGGCTCGCTGACCAGCAGGTCCAGGTTATCCGGCGTAGAACCTGTGTCCAGGTAGTAGCTCTCCACGGCCATTGCCAGGCGGTCGACTTGCAATGCTGCCGCTTTGACCTTGGCGCCTTCTGCCTTGCCGATAATACGCGGCAACACCAGGCCGCCGATGAGGGCCAGGATCATCAGCACCAGCAACAGTTCCACCAACGTAAATCCGCGCATACCACCTGCTGCTGGGTAACGGAATTTGTCCTTTTCCCGCCGGCGTACTGTGTTTACAAAATAATTTCTCATTCCTCCACACTCCCAATAATTCCCACAAATTCGACAACACGGTCGGATATCCATCCCCTGGGCCATGCATTATCCCACCAGGTCATTAATACCCAGTATCGCCAGCAAGACGGACATCACAATGGTACCAATCATGACCGCCAAAAACAGCGTGACCACAGGTGTGAATACGGCCAACAGGCGGTCAATCGTAGTGCGCACCTCCTTGTCGTAGGTGTCCGATACCTTGAGCAGCATTTCATCCAACTGCCCGGTTTCTTCGCCGACGCTGACCATTTGCAAGGCGAGGCGCGGAAACCTGCCTCCTTTGGCCAAGTTTGGCGCCAGTCTACCCCCGGTCTTGACCTCGCGGGTTGCGTCAGTGACGTCCTTGCGCAGGACCGTGTTGTTTATGACATTGCGCGCAATGGAAAGTGCCGAAAGCAGGGGAACACCATTGCTGAGCAGGGTTCCCAGGGTGCGCGTCAGCCGGGCTATTTCCAGCTTGGCCACCAGGTCGCCCACCCAGCGCATTGACAACACACGTCCATCCCAGACAAATCGCTTCTCCTGGTCAGCCAGCATACGCCGGAACTGCCATACGACCAGGACTGTCAACCCGATCATAAGCCACCAGAAATTCTGTAATACGGACCCTACACCCAGCACAATTTTTGTGATCAGCGGTAAATCGCCGCCCAGCTCTTCGAAAATTGGGGTGAACTGCGGGATGACATAAACCAGGAGGAGGATCAGGGAGCCGGCAGCAAGAAACAGCAACATGACCGGGTAAATCAATGCGGATATCACGCTGTCCTTGAGATCTTTGGAGCGTTCGAGGTATTCGGTCAGGCGGGTCAGGGTGATATCCAGCGTACCGCCCACCTCTCCGGCGCGGACCATGTTGACAAACAGCCGGTTGAAAGCGCCATGCTGTTCCTCGAGGGCTTGGGACAGGCTGCCCCCCTCGCGTACACGATCCCGGATTTCGCTTACCGTCCGGCGAATGCGCTGGTTCTCTGAAAGATCCATCAGGACATGGAGTGAACGGTCCAGCGGCAAGCCAGCGCCCAACAAAGTGGACAATTGCTGCGTAAACTCACCCACTTCGCGCGCATTCATGCCTCGGCGGCTGAAGCTCAGATTGGCAAGGCTGAGCCCCCCGCTACCGGACACTCGCGCGTCGAGGGGGATATTACCGGCCTCCTGGAGCTTGATGACAACCATCTCAACGGTGGCGGCTTCCATGGTGCCCTGCACGGTTTCTCCGTTAGGCGCGACCGCTTTATATTCGAACAAGGGCATCAGGCTTCCTGGGTCACTCTGAGTACTTCATCCAGGGTGGTAATCCCCTGCAGGCACTTGCTCAGACCATCCCGGTACATGGTCTGCATGCCTTCGCTCACAGCCAGGTCCTGGATTTCCCCGGCCGTGCCATGGCGCATGATCAGTCTCCGGATGGGGTCGGACATCGTGAGCAACTCGAGTATGGATGTCCGGCCACGGTAACCGGACGGAATTTCCTCCGTCGGAATGGGACGGTAAACCATGTATTTGTCCTGTTTTCCAAATTGAGTCAGACCGATTTCCTGCGCCATTTCAGGCAGCACTTCATAGGGCTCTCGGTGCGCAGGTACCAGTGTCCTGACCAGGCGCTGGGCGAGGATGGAGTTCACGGTTGAGGTCAAAAGATAATCCTCGACGCCCATGTCCAGCATGCGGGTGACGCCGCCTGCCGCATCATTGGTGTGTATCGTCGACAGCACCAGGTGGCCGGTCAGCGCCGATTGGATGGCGATCCTTGCCGTCTCCAGGTCACGCATCTCACCAATCATGATCACGTCGGGGTCCTGGCGGACGATGGCGCGCAAAGCGTGAGCGAAATCGAGACCGATGGAAGACTTGGCCTGAATCTGGTTGATGCCTTCGAGTTGGTACTCGACCGGATCCTCGACCGTGATGATCTTTCTCTCCGGCGTGTTCAAGGCACTGAGCGCTGTGTACAGCGTCGTGGTTTTACCTGAACCCGTCGGGCCGGTGACCAGGATGATGCCGTGGGGCATCTGCAGCTGCTTGGTGAATTTCGCCTTGAGCTGCTCGTCAAATCCGAGAGAATCAAAGTCCAGCACGATGCTTTCACGATCCAGGATACGCATTACCACGCTTTCGCCGTGGGAGGTCGGAACGGTAGACACACGTAAATCCAGTTCCTTGCCCTGGACACGATGCATGATGCGCCCGTCCTGGGGCAGGCGGCGCTCAGCGATGTTCATCTTGGCCATGATCTTGATGCGGCTGATTACGGCAGCGGTCGACTTGGCTGGGGGCGCTTCGACTTCCTGCAGCACACCGTCGATCCGGTAGCGGACCTTCAGCCGGTTCTCAAACGGCTCGATATGGATATCAGAGGCCCTGGCTTGCACCGCCCGTTGCAGGACCAGGTTGACCAGGCGAATGACCGGTGCCTCGGAGGCCAGGTCCCGCAGGTGCTCAACATCCTCCAGGTCACTTTCATCACCCGTATCCAGGTTCTCGACGATCTGCCCCATGACGCTGCGGCCACCGCCGATCAGTTTCTCGATGCCGCTTTCAATTTCAGATGCAATACCCACCTGAGGAACGATGTTTTTCCCACTCGCCATCGCCAGCGCCTTGCGGGCAAATTCATCACGTGGATTGGCCATTACCACGGTCAGGTCACCATTTGATTCGGCGATTGGCAGGATCAGGTTCTGTTTCAGGTAGCGCACCGAGATGCCAGGCAGGTCAGGCGCCTCACTGGGCAGATCGGCACTTCGGAACAGGGGCAGATCGAGCAAGCCGGCTTCCGCCTCCGCCACGTCCCGTTCAGAGACCAACCCCAGCCTTACCAACAGGGTTACCAGATCGCCTCCATGCTGCTCGCGGTAGGTTTCAGCGCGCTTCATGTCGGCAGACTTCAGGAGATCGTGTTCGAGCAAGAATGCACAGACAGGATCGTGCGTTAGCGCTTGCTCTGACGTATTCATTTCCAGTTGTTCTTCATGCAATGTAATTTGCTGTCCCCTGGGACTCCCGCAAGGAGTGCTAGTGTGGTCACGGAATTATATGCTACCGGCTTCTGACAGTCTCACGACTTTTCGGTTCCGCCGGTTTTCATTTGCTCAGCTCCCCAACCGACAAATTGTTCGACCAGCCGCCGATTGGTCAGTACCCAGACAAAAATGGGCGCCAGTGCAGGCAGGATCAAGGTGCCAAGCTGGTAACTCAATGCAATAGCAGCATCAGAAATGCCGGCGTCCTGTACGATTTGGTGAGTTTGATCGCCAAAATTAAAGGACAGCATTTTAAGCGACTCCCATACCACACCCCAGATCTGCACGGCCGTAATCGTCACGTAACCGAGCAAGAAAATGAAGATTTTTCTCCGCCAGCCGACATCCGATCCCATCACCAGCCCAAACAACAACGGCAGTCCGTAGCTGAAGATCAAGGGATTGACGATGAATCCCAGTGCCTCGGTGGTCCCGTCCGGGAAAGTAAAAGGAATGGTGGTTTCAACCTGGAACAGGTAATGCTGGTCGGGATTGACAACGATCTGATGAAAATTGCTGCCGAGAATTTCCCCCAGGATCGCATCGGCTGTTATGCGAGCGGGGAAGCCGTGAAATGCGGAGAGGTAATACCACACCATGAAGCCAAACAGCATCCACAGTGAAGCCAGAATCAGCAACTCACTGAGCTTGAGTTCCTCATGATCATTCATTGAGTTATTCCGTCCATTGCCGGGCATTGCGGAACATCCGCTGCCAGGGCGATGTATCGCTCCATTGTGCCGGGGCCCATGAAAAATTAACGGTTCTTAGTGTACGCTCCGGGTGCGGCATCAGGATGGTAACCCGCCCATCTGCATTACAAAGTCCGGTAATCCCACCGGGAGAACCGTTCGGGTTTTCCGGATAATGTTCGGTGGCGTCACCCGTGTTGTCAACGTAACGTAAGGCAATCAGTTGCGATGGAGTCTCAACGCCATGAAAATCGGCCCGCCCTTCCCCATGAGCCGTCGCCACCGGAATTCGGGATCCAGCCATACCCTGAAAGAAAACAGAAGGTGAGTCCTCGACCTGGACCAGGCTTAGCCGGGCTTCAAACTGCTCCGAATAATTGACAAGGAAATCAGGCCAGGATGCCGCACCGGGAATCAATTCCCTCAATGCAGCCAGCATCTGGCAGCCGTTGCAAACACCGAGTGCGAACTTCCCCCCATTGGCCAGGAAGCTGCCGAACTGTGTGCGCAATTCATCCTGGAAAAGAATGGATTTAGCCCAACCCCGGCCGGCACCCAACACGTCACCATAGGAAAAGCCGCCACAGGCCACGAAACCGGCAAAGCTGTCCAGTGATCTCCTTCCTTCCAACAGGTCGGACATGTGCACATCTACCGACGTGAAGCCAGCCTGATCGAAGGCCGCGGCCATTTCGACATGCCCGTTGACACCCTGTTCCCTGAGAATCGCCACTTTGGGCTTGGCGCCGGAAGCAATCATCGGCGCAGCCGGGATTTGTGATGGGTCAAAGGCCAGGCGTGGATTTAGGCCTGGCCGCTTCCAGTCCACCACAGATTCCAACTCGTGATCCGCACATTCGGGGTTGTCCCGCAGGCGCTGCACGGCGTGGCTGGTTTCAGACCAGAGTTTCTGCAAACCCGGCAAGGATTCATCCAGAACCGTTGCGCCGTTGCACAACACCTGGAGCCGTTCCCCGGGGATCGGACGGCCAAGATCGTGCACGATGTGCTCCAAACCCGCAGAACCCAGCATGATCATGGCTCGCGCCATATCATCTTCATCCACCTGGATCACGGCGCCCGGTTCCTCGGTGAACAGAAAAGCGTTCAGGTCCTCAAGCGGCACACTGGCTGAGATTTCAAGTCCACAGTGTGAGGCAAACGCCATTTCACACAGGGTAATGATCAGCCCGCCATCGGAGCGGTCATGATAGGCCTGCACCAGACCTGCTTCGTTCAAAGCCTGGACTACGCCGAAGAATTCACGGAGTTGCCTGGCTGAATCCAGGTCGGCCGGCTGCCTGCCGAACTGCGAATGAACCTGTGCAAACACTGATCCACCCAGGCGATTGCGGCCATTACCCAGGTCGATCAGCAACAGGCGGCTTGCAGCGCTACCGGTTGCAAGCTGTGGCGTTAATGATCTTCTAACGTCCACCACCGGCGCGAAGGCCGAGACGATCAGCGAAACAGGCGCCAGCATGCGCTTCTCACCGGTCTCGTCCCGCCACACTGTTTTCATAGACAACGAATCCTTGCCCACCGGGATGGCGATGCCCAGTTCCGGGCACAGTTCCATGCCAATCGCCTGCACGGTGTCGTACAGGTTGCCGTCCTGGCCGGGTTCCCCGGCCGCGGCCATCCAGTTTGCACTAAGCCGGATGTCAGAAATTTCGGCAATCGCCGCCGAAGCAATATTGGTTATTGCCTCTGCAACGGCCATGCGCCCGGATGCCGGGCCATCAATCACCGCCAGCGGCGTACGCTCACCCATGGCCATGGCTTCTCCGCTGATGGACCGGAATCCACTCAGGGTCACGGCAGCATCGCTGACAGGTACCTGCCACGGGCCTACCATCTGGTCCCGGGTCACCAGGCCGCCGATGGTACGGTCCCCGATTGTAATCAGGAAAGACTTGCTGCCGACTGCGGGGAAGCGCAAGACACGATGCAACGATTCAGCAAAATCGTATACGGCAGGATCGAATTCATTACTGTCAAAAGCCTGCCTTTGGATGTCGCGAAGCATGCTGGGAGGGTCACTCAGTAACACATCCAGCGGCATGTCCACAGGAACTTCACCGAGTAATTCATCCGACAAGCGGAGCTGACGTTTCCGGGTGGCCTGCCCCACCATGGCAAAGGGGCATCGCTCCCGTTTGCACATTGCCGCGAAAATTCCGACAGACCCGGGGTCGATAGCCAAAACGTACCGCTCCTGGGCTTCATTGCACCAGATCTCCATGGGCGACATCGCCGTGTCGGTGCTGGGGATAGCGCGCAACTCCAGCTCACCTCCATGCCCGCCGTCATTGAGCAGTTCGGGCAGCGCATTGGAAAGCCCACCTGCACCGACATCATGGATCGAAAGGATGGGATTGTTCTCACCCAGCGCCCAGCAAGCATCGATTACTTCCTGACAACGCCGCTGCATTTCAGGGTTACCCCGCTGTACCGATGCGAAGTCCAGGTCTTCCTGGCTCTGCCCGCTGCCTACCGAGGAAGCGGCACCACCGCCCAGCCCGATCAGCATGGCGGGCCCACCCAGCACAACGATGCTGGCGCCCGGCGTGAGGGGTAGTTTATTAACGTGTTGATCACGAATGCTGCCCATGCCACCGGCGATCATGATGGGCTTGTGGTAGCCCCATAATACACCACCGATTTCCTGTTCAAACGTTCTGAAATACCCACATAAGGCTGGACGGCCGAACTCGTTGTTGAATGCGGCGCCACCGACCGGGCCTTCGATCATGATATCCAGTGAGCTGGCGATTCGGCCCGGCTTGCCGGAATCGATCGTCCAGGGAAAATCCAGGCCCGGGATATCGAGGTGGGAAACGGAAAACCCGGTCAGGCCGGCCTTGGGCCTGGCGCCACGACCGGTAGCGGATTCATCACGAATTTCACCGCCGGAACCGGTAGCCGCACCGGGAAAAGGAGATATGGCAGTCGGGTGGTTGTGCGTCTCCACCTTGATCTGGAACGGAAGTTTTTCAGTCTTCCAGATATAGGCACCGCTGTGGGGATCGATGAAAAAGCGTTCTCCGCGCGGGCCGGCAAGGACGGCTGAGTTGTCGTGGTAGGCAGAAAGGACGCCATCGGGCGACCTGGCATGCGTATTGCGGATCATACTGAACAGAGATTGTTCCTTGCTATCGCCGTCAATAATCCATTGCGCATTAAAAATCTTGTGCCGGCAATGTTCTGAATTGGCCTGGGCAAACATCATCAGTTCGGCGTCGGTCGGATCTCTTCCCATTGCACAAAATGCTTCAAGCAGGTAACTGATCTCATCTTCTGAAAGAGCCAGACCAAGATCACGGTTTGCGGCCCTGAGAGCATCGCTGCCCTCGTCGCTGAGCGCAATGCGTCTGAGGAGCGCAGGTTCATTGTGAATAAACAGTGCGTGCGCATCCGCCAGTGAATCAAGCACCGCCTGGGTCATGCGGTCATGCAGCATGCCTCTGAGCCGAACCCGCTGGTCCGGGGCAAGATGGTCCGAACCCGGTACAAAATAGGCGGTGCCTCGCTCGATGCGCTGGACGCTGTGCAGGCCACAACGCCGGACGATGTCCGTGGCTTTGGACGACCAGGGAGACTGCGTGCCCAGGCGGGGAACGACCAGATGCAGGTCCTCCTGGTGCAGGCCACTGGTTAATTCGCCTTGCAACAGGTCTTGCAGGCTGGTGATATCGCGTTCATCCAGGATTGCTTCAGACTCGACCAGGTATACAAAATACGCTTCGAGCGCAGTTTTAAGGCCGGTAATACCGGCCAAGCGTCGAACCAGCTTTCGTCGGCGAAAATCAGATAGGGCGGGTTCTCCCAGAAAACTGGTGAACTCGGACAAAGCAACACTCCCGAATGCGGGTGTTAGTTCACAGCCTGTGTTGAAGCTAACCGGTCCAGGCGGTCACGCAGCTGTTCAGGCGGCACGTAACCGGGAATCAACTGACCACTGGAAGTGAGTAATGCAGGCGTACCGGTAACTCCCAAATCGATGCCCAACTGGTATTGTTCCGCAACCGGATTTTCGCACTGCAGGGGATCGGGCTCTGTGCCTAGCTTGGCCTGGGTCAGTGCAAATTGCTGGTCATCGGCACACCACACAGCAACGGCTTTTTCATAGGACCGTGAGCCGATGCCCGCGCGCGGGAATGACAGGTAGTGAATGGCAATTCCCTGCTTATTGTACTCGTCAACCTGTGCGTGCAGTTTCCGGCAATAACCACAATCGATATCGGTGAACACCATCAGCTCATGCACCGGATCTTCCGGTGAGAAAGTAATTTGCTCGGAGGGGTCGATGTCAAGCATGCGTTCCTTGCGGAGTTCTGCCTTGGCGGCCTCGGTCAAGTCTTCTTTTGTATCCAGATTGATAATCCGCCCCTGGAACATGTATTTTCCATCGGCGGAAATATAGACAATGTCCCCGTTGATCTGAACCTGCAAAATGCCGTCAATGGGTATTTCAGATATGGCAATTGAGTTCGCATTCGGAGCCAGCGCGCGCATTCGCTGTTCAATTTTGCTGTAATCGTCTCCCGCAACAGCCGCCACTGAAACGGCGAGCAGCAAACCAGTCAAACCTTGGTTGAAGTGCCTCATGGTATACCTCTAATTTTATAATTTGATTCCCGAGTCTGCGGATTCGCTTTGATTCAAACCAGCGCAACCATGGGTAATTCACCGTACTGGTCTCCATAGAACATGGAATGATACTAAAGTTCCGACCACCGCGATGGATTCCGCCCTCGGCTCAGTTTACCCGCGAGGATGATGTTTGCTGTGTAGTTTTTTCAGCCCCTCGCGGGCGATGTGGGTATAAATCTGTGTGGTCGAAAGATCGCTGTGCCCAAGCAACAACTGCACCACCCTCAGATCTGCCCCGTGGTTGAGCAGGTGCGTCGCAAATGAATGCCTCAGCATATGGGGGGAGACCGGCTGGTCAATCGCAGCTGCCAGTGCATGTTTTCGAATGGAGTGCCAAAAAGTCTGGCGGGTCATCCCTGCCTTCCTTGCCGTCACGAAAATCTTCGGGCAGACAGCTCCGCGCAACAATTTCCCCCTGCCGTGATCCAGATATCTGAGTAACCAGGAAATCGATTCTTCACCCAGGGGCACCAGCCTTTCTTTGTCCCCCTTGCCCATGACCCTGACCACCCCCTGGTTCAGGTTCAGGTTGGGAAGTTCCAGGCCAACCAGTTCACTCACTCGCAAACCGGTGGCATACATAAGTTCGAGCATGGCGCGGTCACGCAGACCCAGCGGCGCACCCACATCCGGCGCTTCGAGCAATGCAACGACTTGTTGCTCACTGAGCGCCTGTGGCAAACCGCGCCCCAGGCGGGGACTCTCGATCAGGGCCGACGGATCCTGGTTGATTCGGCCATCGCGCAACAACCACCGGTAAAACTGTCGAAATCCGGACAGGTAGCGGGTAAGCGATCGCGGACTCCTGCCTTGCAGAACCCGGGAAGCCAGGAAATGCAGCAGGTCTTCCCGCGAGGCTGCCTTCAGATCACTGTTGCGTTTTTCCTGGTGCGCTGCCAGTTGCAGCAGATCATAGCGATAAGCCTGCAGAGTATTCTCGCTGAGGCCCCGTTCCGCCCACGCCGAGTCAAGGAACGCCTCGATCAGGGCGCTTTGCGCTGTTGTTCTTCGCGCAGGTGGTTCACCCATTGCTTGGCGGCGTCCCTGACACGATCATAGCGACCGGCCTTGCCCCAATCTGCATTGGCGCTGTCAAAATTTCCAAGGTTGAATTGTATCATGCCTCTAAGCAGGTAGGCTTCGCCAGTTTTGTGCTCAGCAAGACCACCTTTACGGAGTGCGTCATCCAAAGCTTTCAGTGCATCCGGCCAGCGTTCAAGGTCGACCAGAATGTAGCCGCGACGCAGGTCGATCTTTCCATCCTGTGAAGCTTTACCGGCATTTTCATAGGCAACCAGAGAATGCTCCAACTCTTGCGCCGCGTACCACGAGTCAGCAACCGCGGTCCAGTGATTCCGGGTCGAGGCCACGACCCCATCTTTGATCCCTTTTTCCAACACCAGCGCTGCCTTGAAGGGCACGTCCGAGTTACTGTAAAGGTTCGACAGGTAAGTGATGTCTCCCTGCCCATCCAGCAAACCTTTGCGGTAGGCTAAGGCAATCACGGCCAGAGCCTTTTCGTCCTGTTTCAGATTAAGGTAGATCTGCGACAACTGGGTCCAGTACGTTTTCTTTTGCGGCCAGCGGCTGATGATGAGTTCCAGGGTTTGCGCAGTCTGGGGGTACTGCTCCAGTTCATAGTGAGAGCCCAGCTTGAGTTGGTACCACCGCTCCTTGGGGTCAGCATCCATTTCGATGGCTGTATCGATCGCCTTGAGGGTTTCAGCATAATCTCCCTGCCGGGCATGGATTGATGCTTTGAGCACAAAGGCTGAGGACGTAATCTTATCCCTGGGCGAATGGCAGAACCACAACTCCAGCTTGTCCAATGCTTCGCGGTACCGCTCTTGCATAAAATAAAGCTGCGCGATCTGGTACATCAACGCGAAATGCGCCGGGTCCGGCAGGGCATTGAGCTCCACGGCCTTTTCGAAATATTTTAGGGCCGGATCGTAGTTCTCTCTTGACCACTCCACCTGAGCCAGCGCTTGGTTCAGAATGGACCGCAGGTAGGCAGCCCTGCCAGCCCGGTCCAACATTTTCTGAAGCTGTTTATAGGCCTTGTCATAATGTTTTTCACCCACGTCCTCGTAGGCTCTATTGAGTTGATTCCAAGTGGCTTCATCCAGGGCTTTGGTGCCCACATTGCGCTTCTTGCCACACTCAGAAGCTTGTGCGAATACCGTGCTGCTGGTCAATGCCAAGAGGGCAATCGACAGGGTCGCCACGGCAATTACATTCCTGGTGTAGCGGTTCATCTTGTGCCTTCACCGTCATCGAGTGCGAAATCAATGACCTGGGTTGCCTGGCGCTCTACCGCAACACCACCCACAACGCGTGGTTTGAATTTCCATTTAAGGATCGCGCGAATGGCCTCCCGGTTGAACACCCTGGCGGGCTTGGCATCAATCACTCGTGGTTTTTTCACCGTACCCACCGCGGTTATTGTGAATTCAATTTTCACCCAGCCCTCGATGCCGGAAATGGCAGCATCACGCGGGTACATGGGCCTGATGATAACGAGGGGAATGATGTCACCCTCAGCAGTGGGATCCACCTGCTGGAAATTGCCAAGAAACATGCCGCCACCCCCAACCAGCGGTACATCGAGCTTCGGAATATCAATCCGGGGCATATTCTGAACCCGCTGGTCCACCCTGGAGATCTGCATCTTTGGGGGTGGCGGGTCCTTTCGCGGTGGTGGCTTCTTGGGCTTTCTCCGGCTCTTGGTTGCGATCTCTTGGGGTATATCGATCGGCCCAAAATGAATACCCGCAATGGCTCCCAGATCGGCACGATCGCCCCCGCCGGAGGAAATCAGCTGGTGCATGAGTAGGAACAACCCGAAGGTCACGGCCATAGCCAACAAAGCAGCGATGAGGACCCGTAGATATTTCATCGCCGCAACCTTTTCAATTCCGCAATTTTTTCATGTCATTGGCCGCCGGGTATCTCGGCGGAAATGGAGATGCCCTTGATGCCGGCCAGCCTTACCTGGTCCATGACCTGGGTCACAGTACCAATGCGCGATCCTTTGTCTGCAACGATGACGACACTGCCTTCCGGGTTTTCGGCCTTGGCACGCTCAACCATCTGCCGAACCTCCCGCAATTCGATCTGCCGTTTGGCCATCCAGATATCATCATTGGGTCTGATCCCGATCAATATGGTTCCGTTCCTCAAGGCAACAGCCTGCTCGGCTTCCGGCTTGCTGATGGTTGCACCTGTTTCCTTGGTGAAGGATGTCGTTACGATGAAAAAAATCAACATGATGAAGACAATATCCAGCATCGGCGTGATGTTGATCTCGGCTTCTTCAGTATGTGCATGTCTTCTTGCCATGCCTGGGTCCTCATGATTGGCGTCAACCCTAATTACGCTTGTTAACAGGCCTTGCTCAATGATATTGCAACAAGTCTTCCAGCTTCTCGGTTTCCGTTTGAGTTTTGTGTTCCAGCCAGGTTCCGAAATACACGCCGGAAAGTGCTGCCACCATTCCGGCCATGGTAGGAACGGTCGCCATCGACACACCCCCCGCCATGGCCCTTGCATTTCCTCCGCCGCTGTAGGTCATTACGTCAAACACCGTAATCATCCCGGTGACAGTTCCCATCAGGCCCAGCAACGGGCAGATGGCGATCAGCGCCTTGATCAGGCCGACATTTCTCTTGAGCCCTATGGCCGCTTCGGAAATAAGGCCTTGACGAATCATCTTGGCGTACCAGGAAGAGGTGTCCGACCGGGTTTCCCATTCGGTCACCACCACCCGTTTCCTGGCCGGATACACCCGGTAGATATACCACACGCGCTCCAGGATAAAAGTCCACATAAGGACCAGTACGAACATAATGGCCCACAGGACGTCTCCCCCCAGTTCCATGAACTCCCGGATCGATCCTACAGCCTGATAAAACCAGATCACCCGCGTTTCTCCGCCAACCTCGCGATGAGGCCGGCAGCCTGTTCTTCAAGCACCTGGATAAGGGCCTTGGCTTTGCCCTGCAAGAAGCTGTGCAACAGAGTGAGCGGAATGGCAACGACCAGTCCAAGCACGGTGGTGACCAGGGCAGTTGAAATGCCGCCAGCCATCATGCGCGGATCGCCCGTACCAAACAGGGTGATCATCTGGAAGGTCGCGATCATGCCAACGACCGTACCCAGCAGGCCGAGCAGCGGCGCCACCACATACAGCACCTTGATAAAACTCAGGCCGGTCTCAATGGGCGCAGTTTCACGCAAGATGGCTTCGTCGAGCTTGAGCTCGAGCGTCTCTATGTCCGCGTCCGGATTGTCACTGTAGATCGCCAGCACGCGGCCAAGCGGATTGGCCTTACTGGCAGTTTCAATCGTCTGCTGACGGGACATCTTGCTGCCGGTGGTGAAGAGCGCAAAGCCCTTCCACAGACACAGCAGCAGGCCGAACAGTCCTACGCCGATAATCACGTAGCCAACAACGCCGCCGTCCTCCTTTACCCGCTCAATCGGGGTCTTGGACTGAACCACTGCACGCAGAATCTGACCGCGTGTAAAGTCGACCGGAAACGCTACCACCTCGCCGGGAGCGGCACTTTGCAGGTCCGCAGCCATGCTGCTGAAACGAGCCACCGGCTGACGCGCAAGCTCGATCAGGTTTACGCGGCTCTTGCTGATATCCCAGTCGAGGAACTGGCCATTTGAGACCGCGTTAAACACACCAAGTCTGATGATTTCCAAATCCTGCTTTTCACCACTGGTTCTCTCAACCGTTGCAGTGAATTTGACCACCTTGCCGGATTCCGCAATTTCCGTGACCATCGCTGACCACAATTGCCGTAATTCGGGGACGGTCGGCAATTCCCGGCGCTGGGCCAGGCCGGACAGGAATTGTGACCTGCCGGGCATCTGGGCCGTCACCATTGAATCGTCCAGCACAGCCTGGACATCGCCGGAAGCTTGCCGCACGACACCAAACAGTTCTCCCAGGTTACCCATGCGCTCTGCCAGGGTGGTTTCGAGTTCGGCCAGCGATCTTTCATTCTTGTCGTATTCGTCAGCCAGACGGTCACTGCGCTCGTTTTCCCTGGCCAGTTCCTGGCGAGCCTGGGTTAGCAAATTTCGCTGGTTGTTGCGTTCCTTGACGAAGGTTGCTTCGCGCTGCTGGTTGATCCGGGTCTCGGCCGTGGCTGCTTCACGAACGATGCGGGCCAGTTCATCCAGGGTTTGTGCACTCGCCAGCGGGGACAGCACAAGAATAGATGTGGCGACAAAAATACTTAGCTTAATCATGGCACCACCTCCGGGCCCGGCACAGGCAGCATCACGAGATTCGGTGCTTTTTCATTCCTGGCGATGGCCAGGCCGTCCCTGACTTCGAGGCGATAACGTTCAGGCAACTCCTCGAACTGCCGGCTGGTTGGATTGAACCAGCCGGTGGTGCGGTTGTCGCTGGTCTGGTAGATGAGCAAGGTTCTGCCAACCCTGAGGAAGTCGACTGTCTGCCCGGTCGTGGGCAATGTATCTGAATAAGCTTCCGTAGTCCGGCCAAATTCCAGCTCACCCTGGTATGCCTCCATCACTCGCCGGTATTTTTCCGAAGCAGTCACCTCACTCTGGTCCATCATGTCACGAAGTCGCGCAACACGCATTCGGCGCTCATGAAGACGAAACGGAATGTCCGCTTCGACAATCTGGCCCAGGGCATCGATCATCTCCAGCATCAATGGAACGACACCCCTGTTGGTCGCTTCCAGGCCGGCTAATTGCCGGTTGATGGACTGGATTTCGTACCGTTGGTCCGTGACCACTCTGGCGAGGTTGTCATCGTAGATTTTAAGGCTTTCGGTTTCCCGTATGACTGAACGGTACTGCGCCAACAGGTCCTGGGCCTGCTGCGCAAGAGCCGTCACTCGCTGCTGCGAAGTGCCGGCATCCTGGTTGATCTTGGATTCTGCCCGTACGGTGTCGCCCAGGCTCTGAGCCTGTACACTGCCCCACAAAACCAGAGCCAAACAGGCATTGAGAAGCACCATCGTGAAGCGGTATTTTAGAAGTCTTGGCATAGCCTGATTCCAATGGGTCCTGACAAAAGAAAGTACGATATCGGATAGACAAGTTCAAATTCAAAGATTATCCAAACTTTCCGGGCTAAGGACAATCGAAGCCGAAAGCGCAAATCCATGTTCGCATCACTACGTGCCGTTGCAGTCCCGATCGGTGATAATAGCCAAAGACGTGGTAAACGCAACATTGAAGCACCGAAAATTATGCTTTCACGCGGCAGTGCAAAACCAAGCGGAACCCCCTGTGGCCTGACCCGCCGCTTGCTGATTATGCTTTACGATGGCGTCATAATCGTCGCACTTCTCATGCTGGCAACAGCTTTTGCAATGCTGGCCGGAACGGGCAATCACACGGCCATGCAGGATGCACTCTATACCGCCTATCTGATCCTGGTGTGGTTCATTTACCTGGTCTGGTGCTGGCACAAAGGCGGCATGACACTGGGAATGAGAGCCTGGCACGTTTGCATCACCGATGAAACGGGCCGCCGGCCGGCCTGGAGATGGTGTGCAATCAGATTCCTCACATCAATTCTTTCGGCGGCACTGGCCGGCCTGGGATTTCTCTGGTCGCTGATCGACTCCGATAAACGGACCTGGCATGACAAGGCCAGCCGCACACGGTTGATGCGTTTAAACTGAACGCCGCAGGATCAGGGTGGCAACAATGGACAGCACCAGAGGTGGCAGGATGACGGTCAATGCGGCTGGTAGATCATAAACATCGCCGAACTTCTGAAACGCCCGGCTGATGATCAAGAACAAACCACCGAGCACCATACCAAAAAACAACCGTACACCCAGATTGTGCATCCTGGCTGCCCCGAAAACGAAGGGCATCCCCGCCAAGACCAGCGCAATTACCGTGAACGGAAACAGGATTTTCTGCCAGAACGCAGCTTGGTAGACCCGGTCGTCAAGACCGTTTTCACCCAGATAACCCAAATAATCCCAGAGCGAACGTAAGGACAGGCGGCTGGGCCGAGTCACAGCGGAGTCAAGCAATTCCGGCTTAACTTCAGAAGGCCATGATTGCTGCTCGGAACGGGTTAATCGAGCGCCTGCATCGCTGAAATGAACAGTTGATACATTCTCCAGAGTCCACACCTCACCATTGTGAAATGCATTGTCCGCCCTGGTGATGGCCAGCAGGTCGGCATTTCCGGAGAAGTTGTAAATCACGATGTTCTTGAACTCCACCGATTGTTCTCCCCGGTTGGCGGACAGCAGGGGAAGCTGGATATTGACGATGTCCTCACCGTCCCGTAACCACACCCCGCTCGGGCCACCAATAATGGCGCGACCCACCATTTCGCTGAAACGGAAGGCTCGCGCCTGTTGCTCGGCGGCCGGCGCGACCCATTCACCCATGATCACGACCGGGACCGTCAGCAACATCGCTCCGGCAATGCCTGCAAGCGCCAGCCGTAGACGGGATACACCGGAAGTCCTAAAAGCCACCAGTTCATTGACGGCAGCAAGCCCACCCACGCCGACCAGCGCGCCCAGCAGTGCAGAGACAGGGAATATCTGGTAAGCCATGCTCGGTGTAGTCAGAGCAACGAACCAGAATACATCGCCGGTCCCATAGTCGCCCTGCATGTTACGCAGCTCGTCCAGCAGGCTGAACAGAATGAAAAGCATGGTCATGGCAAACCAGACTGCCAGCATGCCCATCAGGGCTGCCCGTCCAACATACCGATCAACCAGCTTGACCATATTCAGCCTTTCCCGACCATCCGTCCCTGGCGCTTGAGCCAGGCCAGGGCGGCGATGAAAACCAGTAAGTGTACCCACCACAAACCAAGCACAGGTGGCAAGTCTCCCTTGGCAATCCAGGAACGCCACATGTAAAGGACATTTGCGTAAATCGTATAAGTCAGGATACCAAGAATCACCCGGCCACCCCGGCTTTCCCTTGGCGCCGAATGGGACAGCGGGATTGCCAGCATGCCAAGCACAATGATTGCGATCGCAGGCGAAAAACGCCACTGGATTTCCGCGATGTCTTCCAAGTGAGCAGAAAACATAATGTCGCTGCTTGCCCGAGCTTCAAGTGCAACTGCTTTGACCCTGTGCTCCGGCGGCGGAAGCCTCAGGTCGTTGCGGGAGAAGTGAATGATGCCGAAATCAAGTGCTTCGGTCCCACCTTCCGTTATCTGCCCGTCCTCCAGCGTCAGGTAGCGCTCACCAGCTTCCTTGTCCAGCCAGTAATACCCCTGTTTTGCACTCCACACCTGCTCCCGCTCATTCTGCCTCTGCTGGATGAAAATATTCCTCAGGGTGCGGCCATCCTTGTCCACCGACTCCACGTACAACACCAGGTCGCCGCCTTTAAAGACATGAAACTGCCCAGCCTGGAGCCCCCACTCCGTTGCTGTCCTGTACGCCTCTTCCAGTTTTTTCTGTACCGTACCAGCCGCCTTGGGCGCCACGAACAGATCCACGGCCAGCAGGAAAACAGCCACTGGCATCAACAGGTTGAACAGGGGGCGCAGCAACATCAGCAAGTTGAAGCCGCTGGCTCTCATCACAGACATTTCCTGATCGCGGTACATCCTGCCTGTGCCCCAGATGATGGCTACAAATATGCTCAATGGAATGATGGTGCTCAGCACATCAGGTATTCTCAGCAACATCAGGGAGCCCATCAGCCCCGAAGGCATACGGCCGCCAGCAACGTCGCCTAGTAACTCGCCCAGTGCAATGCCAATCATCACGATCAACAATACGACTACGACTGCGAGAAAGGTCCAAACCCATTCACGCAGAATGTATTTTTGCAGTATATTCAGCTTCGCCTCACGATTTGATATTCGTTATACCTTCGTTTCAGGGCCGGTTAACACCTGCCTGGCACCATTTGGGCCTGCACTGCAGTGACCTGGCAAGTGTTACCCGGCCCGAGTAGAATAACCCGTTTGTTCAATTCGGGCCGACTATTCGGTCTATGCAGCTAGCCCGCATATTGCACAAAGGCGGACCAGAAAATGGTTAAATTTAATAATATTCAGAAGTTTATGGCTGAAATTGTTAAAGTTTGCAAAGTACAGTTTGTCCTATTCGGGTTCAGAGCGCATCTGACTTTGCAGCTTGAACGATCCCCCTTGAGCCATAGCTAAAGCTATGACTCTGCACGCGATCGTCCAACCTGCTTTGCCAGCTACACTCTGAATCCCGAATCCTTCGCGCAATATGCGGGCTAGCGATCAATCAAGGAAACCAATTTATGAAATTCAGCCTGATTAATGAATCTCCCCGGCTCATTCAAACTGAATGCCTGGTCATCGGCGTTACCACCGGAGGCGACCTGTCCGCCTCTGCACGGGATATTGAAGAAGCGAGTGGTGGAGAAATCAGCAGGATGTTGGGGACCGGCGATATCGAAACCGGGCTGGGCAAAACAACGCTGCTGCACGGTGTGAACGGTGTGGCCGCGCAACGGGTGCTCGTGGCGGGCTACGGCAAATCCGAAAAGCTGGACCAGCCTCGTTTCGACCGGGCCTGCCAGGCAGCGGGCAAGACACTTCGCGACCACGCGCTCACGAGTTGCCATGTCTGCATCCATGACCTCGAATTCGGAGCTAACGATCCCCAGTGGCGCCTGAGACAGGCAGCATTGGCCGTGCACCGCGCCAACTATCTCTACACGGTCACCAAGGATATGAAAGACGGGTCGCCGGCGCCCCTGGAATCAGCTTCGTTCAGCGGGGACGAATCTCTCGAAGCTGCACTTGTACAGGCGGAAGGATTCGCACTTGGTTTTGCCAAAGCCCGCCTGCTGGGCGACTTGCCGCCGAATATCTGCAACCCCGCCTTCCTGGCGCGCGAAGCTTCATCCATTGCGAAAGAATACGACAAAGTCGAATTGGAAATCCTGGAAGAGGAAGACATGGCGGAACTTGGCATGGACGCCCTGCTGGGTGTCTCCCGGGGAAGTACCAACGCCGCCAAACTGATCGTGCTGAAATATTCCGGCGCCGACGCTGATCACCAACCAACGGTCCTGGTGGGTAAAGGTGTCACTTTTGACTCCGGCGGCCTGTCGCTCAAGTCCGGCGAAAACATGATGCAAATGAAATACGACATGTGCGGCGCGGCGAGCGTACTGGGCGCATTCCTGTCCTGCGCAAAACTCCAGTTACCGGTCAATTTGATCTGTATCGTCGCAGCAGTGGAAAACATGCCGGATGCAGACGCCTACCGCCCTGGCGACGTTCTTACCAGCATGTCCGGAATAACCATCGAAGTGTTGAATACGGATGCTGAAGGGCGCATGGTCCTGTGCGATGCGCTGACCTACAGTGAAAAATTCAATCCCAGGGTGGTGATCGACGTAGCAACGCTCACCGGCGCCTGCATGGTTGCACTGGGTCACCATGCATCGGGCCTGATAAGCAACAACGACGAGTTGGCGGAAGATCTCCTTACCGCCGGCAACCGCATAGTGGACCGGGCCTGGCGCATGCCGCTGTGGGAGGAATATCAGTCTCAGCTCGATACACCCTTCGCCGACATGAAGAATGTAGGTGGAATGTCGGCTGGCATGCTGACTGCAGGCTGTTTTCTTTCCCGCTTTATGGAAGACCAGACCTGGGCGCACCTGGACATCGCGGGTACTGCCTGGAAATGGGGCGCCGATGATGGCGCAACCGGCCGTCCATCCGGCCTTCTCACCCAATACCTGATCGATCAGGTCACTGAAAGTACTCGCTGAAAATGACAGATGCCTGCCAGGTGGATTTTTACGTACTGGACGATAGCGCGCTCACGGCCGAACAACTGGCATGCCGCCTGGCGATGATGGCTTGGGAACAGGGGCACAAAATTGCGGTGCTCACGGAAACGACTGATCTTGCCAACAAGCTGGATGAACTGATGTGGGATTACCCTGCCGGCAGGTTTTTGCCACATTCAGCCCAACCCGGGGATACGCGAGCACCGGTGATCATTGGTAAATCGGATATGCCGATACCCGGGGACAGAGAAGTTATCATAAACCTGACCCATACGGCCATATCCGAGCCGGACAGGTTTAAACGCCTGCTGGAAATTGTACCCGGCAGCCCTTCGCAGCGGACGGCATCACGACACAAGTTTCGATCTTACCGCGAACAGGGTCTGAATCCAGTCAGCCACCCCATTGGAAAACGGCCTGACTAAAAACACCATGGAAAAAAGTTATAACCCGGCCGCCATCGAACAGAGGTGGTATCAGTTCTGGGAAGAAAAAGCATACTTCGAACCATCCGGTGAGAAAGACGCCGACAATAGAGAACGCTATTGCATCATGCTGCCCCCACCCAACGTCACGGGCAGCCTGCACATGGGCCATGCGTTCCAGGACACCATCATGGATACGCTGTCTCGCTGGCAGCGGATGAAAGGCGCCGATACCTTATGGCAACCAGGCACCGACCATGCCGGTATAGCCACGCAGATGGTGGTGGAACGAAAACTGCTTGCACAGGGCAAGTCACGCCATGACCTCGGCCGGGAGCAGTTCGTGGAAGCAGTCTGGGACTGGAAAGAGCAGTCCGGCGATACCATCACTAAGCAGATGCGGCGCCTCGGTGCTTCGGTTGCCTGGTCCAGGCACCGCTTTACCTTGGACGACGACCTGTCATACGCAGTCACGAAAGTCTTTGTTACTTTGTTCAATGAAGGCCTGATCTACCGCGGCAAGCGCCTGGTCAACTGGGACCCTGTTCTGCACACTGCCCTGTCGGACCTGGAAGTCATCTCGGAACAGGAAAAAGGAAAGCTCTGGCACATCCGTTACCCCAGAACAGACGGTCGCGGCTACCTTGTCGTGGCCACAACAAGACCGGAAACCTTGCTGGGCGATACGGCAGTCGCGGTCAATCCCGATGACGAGCGCTACAGGGACTTGGTTGGAATGGAGCTGGAATTGCCGCTGACCGGGCGCACCATCCCGATCATCGAGGATGAGTATGTCGATGCTGAGTTCGGTTCGGGTTGCGTCAAGATCACGCCGGCTCACGACTTCAATGATTATGAAATCGGTAAACGGCACGGTCTGCCGATGATCAACGTGCTGGATGCGGATGCATCGCTAAATCAAAACGCACCGGAAGCCTACCGGGGACTGGACCGTTTCGAAGCCCGTCAAAAAATCCTTGAAGACCTGGAGTCACAGGGCCTGCTGGAGAAGACCGAAGATCACAACATGATGATCCCCAGGGGCGACCGCTCCCACGCGATCATCGAACCTTACCTGACAGACCAGTGGTACGTGAAAATTGCGCCGCTGGCAAAACCGGCTATTGAGGCGGTGGAAGACGGGCGGATTTGTTTTGTACCCGGAAACTGGAGCAAGACCTATTTCGACTGGATGCACCGCATCGAGGACTGGTGCATCTCTCGTCAGTTGTGGTGGGGACACCGGATTCCCGCCTGGTACGATCCCGCAGGCAATATCCATGTCGGCATGAACGAGGAGGACACCCGCCGCAGAGCCAACCTGGCAGATGAGGTCGAACTCCACCAGGACGAAGACGTGCTCGATACCTGGTTTTCGTCCGCCCTGTGGCCTTTCTCTACCCTGGGTTGGCCGGAATCAACAGAATCCCTGGACCGTTTCTACCCAACCAGCGTCTTGGTTACCGGCTTTGACATTATTTTTTTCTGGGTTGCACGGATGATCATGATGGGCCTGAAATTCATGGGCGATGTGCCTTTCCGTCAGGTCTTCTTCACGCCGCTCATCATGGCCGAGGGCGGCGGCAAGATGAGCAAGAGCAA
>JADFKH010000167.1 GCA_022565025.1 Pseudomonadota bacterium | reverse complement strand
TGAAGTCATTCGAGATGGCTTCATGGTTGATTCCTCATTTCAGCCTCTTTTTTGCCGGACTGTTAATGGTCGACCTCCGCTTGTGTAAAGAAAACACAAATCTTGTGTAATTATAACAGTGTATTATTTAGTCCGCATATTGCACGAAGGATTCGGAGTTTGCGCTGTAGGCAGATACCGAGCAATGTGTGGGCTAGTACTTGAAGGTAATTGTCACAGCAGAAAAGGGTCTTGGAAAACGTGTCGGTATTAGGAGTGGAAAGCAAGGTAATGAAGGGTTTCGTACAGGGGTTATTAGTGTTTGCGTCCAGCTTTGCCGTGGCCGGGGGAAATAGCGGTATGGTGCTTACTTCCCGTGGAACGGTGACAGCGGAAATTTCTGGTGAACAAAGGCCTCTGCAGCAGGGTGATGATATTTTCGTCAACGAGCGGATTCTCACCGGTGACAAGAGTTTTGTTGTACTGCAGTTCGTAGATGGCGCTAAGGTTAGTTTGCTTTCGAATTCAGCCATGGTGATTGAAAAATACCTCTACTATGAAAGCGAGCAGGATGCCGCGATATTGAGCCTGGAAGCGGGTGGTCTGCGCATCATTGCCGGCGCCATGGCAAAATCGAACCCTGGGAGTTACAAGGTGCGTACCCCGGTGGCTTTAATGGTTGTTCGCGGATCCGAATTTGCCATGATGCTCTGCGGCGACCGGATTTGTACTGAGGACGAAACACAAAACTGACGAAGTTTGTCCAGTAGATTATTCTTTTTATTTCACACTGCATTGAATATACTGTAGTTTTAGTACTTATACACTATGCTATAATAAGTGGATCAGCGACTTGCATCGCATAATCGTTGGCTTTAAGATACCATGCCCTTAGTCGTAATTGAGTAATAAAAAGTAAAGGGGTTGGAGGAAAGCCTCCTTCGTAGCAGCATAAAGCATCGAAGGAAAATTGACGACCAACAAAGGAGCAGTAAGCGGTAAATGGATTTCAGCCCAACAATAATCATCAAGCGCAGCAGCCTTCTTGTGACCCTTTGCGGCTTTCTGTTACCCGGTGTTGCAGTGGCGCAGCAGTATTACGATCCGGGTTTGCTGCAAATAACCATTGACCGCAAGCCGGCCGATTTCCAGTCGGGGGGTATACGTGTGGGCGGTTTTGCCCTGAGAACCGGGGTCGAGATCGCGCTGGAACACAATGACAACATCTTCTACCTCGAGAACGAGGAGATCAGCGACTCCATCATTCATGTGCGGCCCTGGGCCAGGCTGCGCAGTGACTGGAGCCGGCATGAACTAAACATCAGCGTCTTTACCGATATCGGCCGTTACGATGATTTCGGCAGCGAGGATTACGAGGACTGGGTGCTTAACCTGGACGGGCGCATCGACGTCAAACGCGGCAGTTCTTTCAACTACAAGGCCAGCTACATGCAGCTGCACGAAGACCGCAGTTCCCCCGATGATGTTGGTGGCATCGCCCCGACCCAATTCATCTATAGCGGATTTGGCGTCGGCTACAGCCACAGCTTCAACCGCCTGACGGCAGCCCTGGATTTTGAGACCATCGATACCGATTACGACAACAATATCAATGGCGACGGCGACATCCTGGACAACCAGGACCGTGACAGAACACGTAATGCCCTGACCCTCAAGCTGGGCTACGAGTTTTCACCGCAAAGCAGTGTTTTTATCAGCGCTGAAGCCAACGAGGTCGATTACGACCAGGAATTCGACAACAACGGATTTGCGCGTTCATCCGATGGTTACAGGCTCCGGGGTGGTTTTTCCTGTGATATGACCGGTGTGCTGACCGGTGACCTGTATGTGGTGTACCTGGACCAGGAATACGACGACCCGAGATTTAACAATATTGACGGTTTCGGTATCGGCGCCGACCTGGTCTGGATGCCCACCGAGCTGACCAATATCAGCGTCCGCTTCGTCAACAGCCCGGGGGAAACCACACAGATCGATACTTCGGGTTATTTCAGCACCTTGTATTCCGTGCGCCTGCAACACCAATTCCGGCGCAACCTGCTGGCCCATGTGCGGTTTTCCTACACCGACAACGATTATGAATACACTGGCAGCGGTACGGCCGCTTTGAACGATAATGAGGTGATTCGTGCCGGCCTCGGCCTGAGTTACCTGTTTAACCGGCATGTTTTCATCAGCGGTGGGTATATTTATGAGGATCAGAATGCCAATACCCCTATTTTTGATTACACGACCAAGCGCTGGTATGTGACTCTTGGACTGGATCTGTAGCCGTATCAAGGCACGGTTTGTTCTTGAATATGTGGCCACGCCCCCCCGGGGGCTGGTCATCTTTTTTTATAGCACTATAATCATTGAAGCAGGCGAGGCGAAAGATTGACGAGGATCCATGAAGATGCAGACCTATTCGATGCCCATCATTGACGCGACCAGGCATGGCTTTTGCCTGCATTTCTTGCTGGTCATCTTCATGTTGTTTGGCTCTGCACCGTGCTGGGCGCAGAACGATTCGAGCGCTGAGGCGGATGTTTCCTACCGCCTCGGTGCGGGTGACAAACTACAAATTGATGTATTCAACCAGACCGACCTGACCGGTGAATACACACTGGATGGCAACGGACGTTTTACCATGCACCTGATCGGTCTGGTCGATGCGGTGGGCAAAACGCCCGTCGAACTGGAAGCCCTGCTGATCAGCAAGCTGAAACCGGATTACCTGGTCAACCCGCGCATTTCGGTACGGGTGCAGAGCTACCGTCCGTTCTACATCATCGGTGAGGTCAAGAGCCCCAGTTCCTATGCCTACGTGGATGGTATGACTTACCTGACGGCGGTGGCCATCGCCGGCGGCTTCACCTACCGCGCCAAGAAAGACCGCGTGTACGTGATTAGTGGTGATGATCGCAATTCCAAAGAACGTAAGTTGGATGTAAACGAAAAGGTGCGCCCAGGTGACATTATCCGGATTGCCGAACGGATGTTTTAGGGCCGGCCATGCAACCAGAACAGGCAGGCATGCCGCCACCCGATTATCCACCCCAGGATAAATTCGGACGGGATAAATTCGCACAGGATAAATTCGGACGGGATAAATTCGCACAGGATTATTTTGCACCCAATTATCCGGCAGAGGGAGATCCATTCCCGCTGCTCGACTACCTGCAGTTGCTGTGGTTCCGGCGGCGCTTGATTATCGCGGTGAGCCTGTTCGTGGCCATCATCGGTTTTATCCATGTCAACCAGCTAATACCCATCTATACCGCCACCTCCACGCTGGTGGTCGGTGCGACGGAAACCCAGGTAGTGGATATCGAGCAGGTGCTGATGAGCCGGCAGTTTTACGGCGATGAAGTGGTCGCCGAAGTGGAAATACTGAGCTCGCGCAGCCTGGCCAACAAGGTCATCGAGAAGCTGCAACTACTGAATTATGATGAATTCAATCCTTCACTGCGTGCGCCGGAGGAAAGTTTTTTTGCATTCCTCAAGTACCTGAACCCCAAAACCTGGATACCCAACAGCTGGAAAAAGTTCGTCAAGGAAGCCATCAGTGGCGAGGTGCAATATATCCCGCCCAGCGCAGAGGAGATCGCCCAGCGCAAGCTTGCCCAGGCAACGAACATCTTCCTGAGCAAGCTGAGGGTTGATTCGATCGAGTGGTCCAATGTCATTACCATCGAGTTTGATTCGCTGAGCCCGGTGTTGGCAGCCCGTATTGCCAACGAGCTGCCGGAGGCTTATATACTCGACCTGTTACAGGCCAAGTTCGATGCCACGGAAAAGGCCACCACCTGGCTGACAGAACAGTTATCCGGCTTGGAAACCGAGGTCGCTGAATCTGAGCGTGCGGTCGAGTCTTACCGCGACAAATACGGCCTGACCACGGGTGACAATATCGGCATCCTGACTATGCAGTTGTCCGAGATCAATAGCCAGTTGATCGTCTCCAGGGCCGAAACCGCGGCAGTAGAGGCCCGTTTGTTACAGATTGAACGGCTGGTCGGGCCCAACGGACAGGGCATCGAAACGGCCAGTGAAGTGCTTTCCTCGCCGCTGATCCAGCAATTGCGCAACCAGGAAGCCCAGGTCACGCGCCGGGTATCAGAGCTTGCCATCGAGTATGGTCCCTTGCATCCACGCATGTTGCAGGTTAATGCCGAGATCAGGGACATCAAGCAGCGCATAGCCGCCGAGATTGGCAAGATCACCCAGGGGCTGGAAAACGAGGTCGAGGTGGCCCGCACGCGTGAACGCAGCCTGGAAAACAGCCTGCAGGAAGCGGAAAAGCAAAGCGGTGCGCAGAATCGCGAAGCGGTGCAATTGCGGGCGCTGGAGCGCAAGGCCACGGCCAACCGGGTGCTGTATGAGACCTTTCTCAACCGCTTCAAGGAGACCTCTTCGACGCAAGGCATTGCAAGCTCGAATGCGCGGGTGATTTCGGCTGCCGAGGTGCCGTCATCTCCTTCCTACCCGAACAAGCAACGTTCTTTTACGATCATTGTCATGCTCGGATTCATGGCAGCGTGCGGCCTGGTGTTTGCGCTGCATTTCCTGAATCCCGGCCTGCACAGTCCGGAACAGGTTGAACAGGAACTGGGCATCCACGCCATCGGCATGATCCCGAAACTGCCACCCAGAACCGAGCCGTTTGAGCACTTGATGCTCAAGCCACATTCGGGCTATATGGAGGCCATCAACTCGCTGAAGATTTCGCTTCGGCTGTCCGACCCGGATGCGCGCATCAAGGCCATCCAGGTGACCTCTTCGGTGCCATTGGAGGGCAAGTCATCCCTGGTATTGAGCCTGGCCGTGGTGATGGCCAAAGAGGGCAAAAAGGTCCTGGTGGTTGATGCCGATCTGCGCCGGTCAAGCCTGCCCAAGACCCTGGGCTTGCCTGCAGAAGGCCCCGGGCTGACCGATTTCGTGCTGGCCTCTACCGATGTGCCGGATGAGTTCATCGTCCGGCATGAGGAAACCGGTATCGACTTTATGCGCACGGGCGATGCCAAGTATGCCAATGCAACCGATATCTTTACCTCAAAACGCATGCAGACCATGGTGGCAGCGCTGAAACAGCGCTACGACTTCGTGCTGTTCGACACACCCCCGGTGATGGCCGTGGCCGATGCCCGGGTGATCGGCCAGGTTACGGATAAATCCCTGTTCGTGGTGCGTTGGGACAAGACCCCACGCAAAGTGGCGCGAGCCTCGATTGATCTGCTGCGCAAGGGCGGCACCGATATCGCCGGCATCGTGTTGCAGCAGGTAGACCTGAAGCGCTATGGCCGCCTGGGCTACGGCGAGTCGGGTTACTACTACCACTACGGCCGCTACAGGCACTACTACGAGGGTTGATACAGATTTCATGACCACCAGCCCGTTAACCCGCATATTGCATGAGTTGCTGGAGCAAGTGGAGGCGTCCCTTGGCCGGGCTGTTCAATAAGCTGCACAAGCCGGCTGATGCCATCGTGGCGCCGAAAATACCCGATGGCCAACGCGTGTATTGCATCGGAGACATCCACGGCCGGGCAGATCTGCTGGCGCAACTGCACAAAATGGTCCTGAGCGATGCCGCCGGATACCGTGGCGCAAAAACAATTCTTTACCTGGGCGACTACATTGACCGGGGGGAGGAATCGCGGCAGGTGATTGAAACCCTGCTGTCACAGCCATTGCCGGATTTCGCAGCGGTCCATCTGTTGGGCAACCACGAACAGGCCATGCTGGATTTCATGCAGCATCCGCAAGCCGCCGCCGGCTGGTTGTCCTTTGGCGGTCGCGAGACACTGCACAGCTACGGCGTCGTGTTGACCCATATCCCGACCATGCGCGATTTGCCGATGCTGGCCGGGCAACTCGAGCGCAAACTGCCGGATTCACACCGGGCCTTTTTACACAATTGCACTGAATCATGGCGCTGCGGCAGCTACTATTTTGTCCACGCCGGCATCCGCCCCGGTGTGGCACTGGACCAGCAGACGCGTGAAGACCAGTTGTGGATACGCGAAGAGTTCCTGTACAGCAACGCGAACCACGGTGTCATCGTCGTGCACGGCCACAGCATCAGCCCGGAAGTCGAACAACGCCCCAACCGAATCGGCATCGACACCGGCGCCTTCGCCACCGGAGTATTAACCTGCCTGGTGCTGGAGTTCGACCAAAGCCGCCTGCTACAAACAGGGAACGCGGGATGACTGTAGCGCGTTCCGGTATGTTCCTCCTGCTGCTTCCGCTA